>DASWKT010000075.1:0-18818 GCA_036396515.1 Anaerolineales bacterium
ACTGTTCTGAATGCAAGTTTTCTTCTTGTAGTTCTGATTTCCCTTTTCATTAATCCCATCTCTGTCCGGGCAGACGATACTAGTGAAGCAGCTTTGCCCAATTTCGGCGACTTTTCACGGATCGTTCAAAATGGCGAAGCAGATGTGTTGCGCGGTGTGTATGTTGCCGATGCATTCGCCCTGCCTGTAGTGCAACAGCCTTCTGGCAGCCCCGGTTACGTTTCCAATTATGATGGTCAGTTGACACAGTTCTCCATGGCTTCTCAATTTGGGAATCTCGGTCTGCTGGCTCATAATCACCTCGCTGGCAAGTCTTTTTCACAACTTGCGGTTGGTCAGGAAGTCAGAATGATCTATGGGAACGGAAGAGTTGAGTATTTCGTGATCACCGAAATTCTTCAATACCAAGCTATGCAGCCCAATAACGTGCGGAGCGCATTTCGCGACCTGGCGACCGATGAAACAATAACCGCTAATCAATTATTCGAACGTGTCTATACAGGAAAACACCATGTCACTTTTCAGACATGCATTGAAGCAAATGGAATCTTAAGCTGGGGCCGCTTATTCATCGTTGCCACGCCAAAAACACAATATCCCAATTTTGATCAACTGAGCCGATACTTTCAGCAATAGACAATAAAGTATATCAAGGGACATGCCCATCACATAGATGATGGGCATGTTTTGCTTCAATCCTTCATGCTGCTCCCGACTATATTGGTCGAAATGCATAAAATTCAGACGGCATACTTCCTGGTCGTTTAAAAGCGTTGTATTAACACATTAGGCGATTCCGAGATTACAGAATATAATCGTCTCGGTTTGCCTATGTCGATATCTGTTTCAGACAAGCTGAAATTACTTGGTGTCAAAAAGGGAGCAACGCGTCTCCCTCAGCCGAAGCCCAAATCCCCCTATGAGATCGATTCGGTCGTGGCTGGCGCGTATCACCCTACGCCTTTGGGAGATGTATTTGTCGCGGAGCAGTCCTACTCCTCCGATTATGTATATGGTTCCTCTCCTCTTGTTTCGCCTTCCCCGCGTTCTCTGATATCCCAATGGTCAAACGACTCGCACATTGCAGACCTACCCCTTGAATCCTTTGCCTTTCTCGATACAGAAACTTCTGGTCTCGCAGGCGGCACAGGTACCTATGCTTTTCTCGTTGGTGTGGCGCGCTTCATGGGAGATAAATTCGTCCTGCAACAGTTCTTTATGCGCGATCCTGCTGAAGAACCCGCATTGCTCGAGGGCCTGGCGCGATTCCTAGCACCGTGCAAAGCGCTCGTGACCTTCAATGGCAAGGCTTTTGACGCTCCCTTGCTTGCCACCCGTTATTCGCTGCACCGCATGCCTCTCCCCTATATGGGTTATTCCCATCTTGATCTGCTGCCTCTGGCGCGCAGATTATGGCGTGACAGGCTCGAATCGCGCGCGTTGAAATACCTTGAAGAACATATCCTTGGTTTGAAACGCTCCGCTGAAGAAGTACCTGGATACGAAATTCCCTGGCTATACTTCGATTATCTAAAAACGGGCGATGCACGCCCTCTGGGCGGCGTTTTCTACCACAACGCCATGGATGTGGTGGCGATGGCCGCCTTGCTGGCACATGTTAATGAGATGATACAAAATCCATATGACGGCAATGTGCAACACGGACTGGACTTCGTTGCGCTCGGTAAATTGTTCGAAGACCTGGGTCGCTGGGATGAAGCCGCGCGCTTATTCGAGCATGGACTCCAGGTCGGTGTAACGGAGGCAGATTTCGGCCTGGCGGTGAAGCGCCTGTCCATCCTGCAAAAGCGACGCGGAGATTTCGATGAAGCAATCCGCCTGTGGGAAAAAGCCGCGGCCGACGGTCATATCTATGCCTATATCGAGATTGCGAAATATTACGAGCATAAGCAGCGTGACGTGAAAATGGCGCTCCAGTGGACGAAGTCTGCATGGGAAGAGGTGGAACACGCTGACCTGCCAGCCTATATACGAAAGCACTGGCTGGACGAAATTGCTCATCGTCTGGAGCGCCTGGAACGGAAAGACAGTTTATAATTGAGCAATTCACTTCATTGAAGGAGGAGAAATGGATATTTCTGTTTCGCAGGCACAGGGAGACGTTCCGGTTGCGGTTCTCAAGCTCGAGGGACAGCTGGATGGCCAGAATTATCAGGATCTGATCGCCAAAGCGCAGGAAGTGTATAAAGCAGGCTCGCGTGACCTTCTGCTGGATTTGTCCGATTTGACCTATATCAGCAGCGCCGGATTAGTTGCTTTGCATAGTGTGGCTTTGCTTTTGAGGGGTGAAGAAATACCCGATACCGAGGGCGGTTGGTCTGCTTATCGTTCGATGGGGCGTTCAAGCGAAGCAGGTGTTCAAAAACATATAAAATTGCTAAACCCGCGTGAAGAAGTGAGAAGCGTTTTGGAGATGGTCGGATTCGAGCGTGTATTTGAAGTGTATACCGATCTCGATCAAGCGGTGAAGTCGTTCTAATTGCAAAAGCGATATGACATGCCATATCGCTTTTGATTTAATGTTACTGTTCGACAATATCGGAGACAGCATGACACGCAATCTCGGCAATTACGCCATTATCGCTCTTGTCATACTAAACATCGTTGTCTGGTTGGTTTTCTCTCCTGTGAACGACGGCGACCCTAACTTTCTCCGCCAGTACGCAGGTGAGATCATTGGCTCTAACAACATTGTACTGATGGCGTGCTCGCTTTTTCTGTCGACTCGTCCAAAGTGGGCAGAGAAGTATTTCGGCGGCCTGGACAAGATGTACATGACCCATCGCCATACGGGCACGGCTGCCTTCCTGCTGATATTTGCCCATGTGCTGACAGTACCCATTACGACCACTGGCTGGCGGCTTGGCAATTACCTGGCGGTCATCGCCTTTACAGGCATTGTCTCTATCGTGCTGATCACGCTCGCGCCGCGTATCCCTTTTCTAAACCGGCTGACCGGCGGCGACTATGAGGATTGGAAGAGGCTCAAGCGTTATATTGGCATCTTCTTCATCCTGGCTTTCTTCCACTCGCTGACGGTCGATGCTCTTGACGCGCGAATTGCCATCACATGGGTTATGGCCTTTTTCATCATTGGCACGGTTTCGTATCTGTATACCGAAATCTTCGGAGGCATCTTCAAGAAGTTCCTTCCGTATAAAGTGGAGACTGTGAAACACCCGAATCCCTCAAGCACTGAAGTCACCCTGCGCGCCAAGGGAGAGCCCATCAAGAAACACCGCGCGGGACAGTTCCTGTTCGTACGCTTCCCGGGCGACAAGGATCTGAACGAATCCCACCCATTCACGATCTCCAGTGCACCCGTGGAGGACGTACTGCGGCTCACGATTAAAGCCAGCGGGGACTTCACCCGGGAGCTGTTCGCCAAGCTGAAAGAGGGCGCGGAGGCGATCATCGAAGGCGCGTATGGCATGTTCAATTACAAAACCGGCGGTCCAAAGCAGATCTGGATCGCCGGCGGCATCGGTCTGACACCTTTCCTGTCTTTTGTGCGCGACATGGATGGCAATCTCCAGCACGCGGTAGACCTTTACTATACAGTTCGTCATCCTGAGGAGGCGATATTCGTGCACGAACTCGAGGCTGCAGCCGCAAAGAATCCACACCTGAAAGTTCACATCCGTTACTCGGCGAAAGAAGGTTCATTGACCATCGAAGACATTGTAAAAAACGCGGGCGGAGATGTAAGCGGCTATGATGTTTACCTGTGTGGTCCGTTACCTATGATGCAGGCGTTCGAGAAGAAATTCCTGGCATTGGGTCTGCCGAAAAACAACATTCATTATGAAGAATTTAATTTCCGCTAGAATATAACGAAAAGGATATAGATCATGGAAATCAGTATCTCCATAGAGCAGGCTCAAGAGCCTATTGCTGTGATGCACCTCACAGGTGATCTTGATGCATCAAATTTCCTGGACGTGGTAACCAAAGCACAGGAGATTTACCAAAAGCCTGCCCGTAATCTAATTATAGATTTGAGTGAAGTCCCCTATATCAGCAGTGCAGGGCTTGTAGCCATTCACAAGATAGCCCTGCTCTATAGCGGCGTCCCGCAGCAGGTGGAGCAAAATACCCGCCCCGATTTCACTCACAGCAGCACTGCGCGCAAACATGTTAAACTTCTCAGCCCACAGCCCGCTGTAAATCAAATACTCGAGACCACAGGACTGAAACTATTCTTCAAAGTGTTTGATAATCTCGAAAGCGCCCTCCAATCATTCTAGATTTCCAATGAGATAGCCATGTATAGAAGATTTAGAGAACGGCGTCGCCGTCGTAACCGCACAGAATATCGCCGTCGCTCAGTACTCACGCGTCCTTCCGTGCAGATCACCATCCTGCTCGTCACCGCTTTGATCATCTTCATCCTGCTAAGCAGCGCCAGATGACAAAGACCTCTCACAAATAAGCAACTCCCTCTTCCAAAGGAGGGAGTTGCTTATTCCAGCGCGACCTGGTTCTTTCCACTCCCTTTGGCTTTATATAGTAATCGATCGGCGCGGCGGAGGACATCCTCAAAGGATTTATCATCATAAGACGCTTCCGTTCCACCAATGCTGACCGTTGAATAGATCATTTCACCATCCATGTTGGAAGGTGTTTGTTCCCATGTCTTTTGAATGCGTTCCGCCACAATTCTCGCTTGTTCAAGGTTCGTCTCCGGCAGAAGTAACCCAAACTCCTCTCCACCCAACCTGCCAAATGTATCTTGGGCGCGTTTTTGTTCCATCGCCACAAGTGAGAAACTTCTGAGCACAATATCACCTGCATGATGTCCGTATGTATCATTGATGTTCTTAAAATCATCTGTATCCAGGATCAGTATTGATAGCGGTCTGCGATAGCGTGAGTAGCGCAAGAATTCGCTTTCGGCAATATTGAAAAAGTGCCGTCGCGTCAGGCTTTTCGTCAGGGGATCAATATTTGCAAGGTATGCCACCATTTCTTTCGCGTCTTTTTCCAATATGTAAGCTTTGAAGGACTTGCGCCGGTAGGATTGGATCTGCAATGCCGAACCTAGTCCCAGAGTATGCACGATTAACTGGGCAGTAGCGGTAGTGTTCAGAATCATCGGGGCAACCCCAGCTTTAAAAAAATAATCCACGAACATCATGGCTACGGTGAAACTTAATGCCAATGCAACATTGAATTTAATTTTGAGAGGAGAAAGCACATATATGGAAAAAGGAATAATGATCTCGTATGCAATGGTCAGGTAATTTGCCGGGCGAGTAAAACCGAACAGAACAAAGAATAGAACCATCAAAAGGATCCACGCAAATATCAGGCGGTCATAAATCCTCACTTTACTTGTTCTGCGGATCGCAAGCATAACAAGCAGGGTCGCAAGGACAAAACCCGCCCGGTGGACCAGAACCCACATGAATAGCTTGGGCCTGCCCATAAACAAAATGACATCCACTCTAAGCATCGCCAAAATACTGAGCATGGCAATGGTCAGAGAGAGGACGGTTTGTGCGATATCATTTTTTAGATGAAAAGCGCGGTAATCTCCCTCCAGCTCACCCAGGTCGATTAGGATTTCACTGAAAAATCTTTTGATCATTTACCTTCCGCGAGTCGTATCTGTAAATCATAACCCATTCTTATTATAAGGAACCCCCCTATTCGGGCTGGGTGTGAGGAAGGTTTCGCTTCGTAGTGATACAATCTGCGTAATATTTATCTTTTATGGAGGAATTATGGCTTCCCAGATAAATGAACTGGTCAAGATGCGTGATCTAGATACCCTCTTCGAGTTAATGACCGAGGACGACGAATGGATAACGCAGCTTGATGCCGCGGAGGGTCTTGTGAAACTCGGTGACCGGCGCGGTTACGAATTCCTGATCACCGCGCTGATGAGCGATGATGATGCCATTCAGGAAGTCGCGCGCGAAATTTTTGATTCCCCCGAACTGGCAAAGATGCGCAGAGAAATTGAAGCCGAGCGTGAGCGGGATCATCGTGCCCGCATTGAGTCCGCCAAGAAGCGCCTTCAAAACGGTGGCAAGGTTTTTCGGTACAAAATGGTCTACCTGCCTGCAGGAGCGCTCATGGGTGAAGACTCTCTGGGTGAGGGATTTGACATACCTGCTCTTGAAGAGCACGGATTGGAAGGCTGGGAGATTGCTCACGTTCTTCCAAGCCGCAGAGCATTGCTGGTCGGCAGTGTGGATGACCACTTCACCGGTGCTTATTTTCTGCTCAAGAAGGAAGTCCTCCCAACAGAAAGCGCTGATTTGGATAAAGAATAAGGAGTTACCATGTGTATGATCTGTGCTGCTATTCCTGCAACGGCCGCCGTTGGGGCGAAATTGAACGCCGATCAACTGAGTAAACCCGAAGAAAAGCGAAAACCCATCTCAAAGATCACTGGTGTTTTGATTGCCATGCTCGTCATCGCATCTGCCATTTATCATACTCTTCGCTGGCAAGTTTAATTTATCCTCACGAGTCAGCCAATTCTTGACAAGGTGGGGAAGTTCCATATAATTGAAAATGATAATGGTTTTCAATATCAGGAATAGGTTATGACTGAACATCCCTGGCTGACCCAACTTAATGAACGGGGCTATCGCCTCACGGGTGCACGCCGTGCGGTCGCTGAAACTATGGCGAACAGTGATCGCGCCCTCACCCCCATCGAAGTGTACGATATGGCGCGCGAGGCATATCCCGCGCTTGGACTCGTCACCGTATATCGCACGCTTGAAGCTCTCGAAGAAACAGGCTTAATCCAACGTGTCCATCAGCCAGAGGGATGTCAGGCGTTTATTACGGCTCCTGGAGGGCACCAACATCTTTTGTTGTGCCAACAATGTGGACGGGCCACCTTGTTTGGAGGTGACGATCTCGAAAACCTGATTCAGTCTATTGGGCGCGAGACTGGTTATCAAATCACGGAGCATTGGCTTCAACTCTTTGGTTTGTGCTCGGATTGCAGATGACAATCCGGCTGTCCATGAAACGAGTGATTTTTCTCCTGTTAATCATAGCGACAGCTTGTAATCCTTCCGTTTCTTCCAACCCGCAAACTGATACCGTTATCTTGACATCGACCACCTTCCTTGCGGACATCACGCGCAGTATTGCCGGTGAACGCTTATTAGTGAACTCTCTTTTGCCCGTGGGAACAGATCCCCATTCCTACCAACCTGTCCCGCAGGATGTCGCAAAGATCGAGCAAAGCAAATTGCTCATCATCAATGGTGCAGAGTATGAGCATTTCTTAGAGTCGTTGCTCGAAAACGCGGGAGGGGAGAGAGAGACCATCGAGGCCTCAGCAGGTTTACGTCTGAGAACAGATGCGGAGAGTGAGCATGGCGTCGATCCGCATTTGTGGCTCGATCCAAATAATGTGATCGCCTATGTTGAGAATATTCGTGAAGGTTTGACACATTTCGATACGGATGGCGCGGCAATATACAAATCCAATGCAGATGCGTATATCATGCAACTCAAAGATCTTGATGTGTGGATTAATGAGCAGGTCGCGCAAATTCCATCTGAGCGCCGTTTGCTGGTCACCAACCACGAAGCGCTAGGGTATTTCGCGGAACGTTATGGTTTTACGGTTGTTGGAACTGTGATCGAAAGCTTTAGCTCGGACGCCTCGCCATCTGCCCAGCAAATTGCGGCATTGGTTGACCAGATCAAATCAAGTGGAGCGCCTGCCATATTTTTGGACGCATCCGACAACCCGGCTCTCGCTCGACAGATCGCCGACGAAACAGGCGTAGCTGTCATAATCGATCTGCATCTTGAATCTCTTACCGATGGCCCTCCCGCCGCGACGTATATTGATATGATGAAACATAATGTGACGCAGATTATGAATGCTCTCCGCTAGTTTTCCTCTTCAGCAGGAAGAGGCTAGGGGTGAAGGAGAAAACATATGTATCCACACGATGACCATCAAACCAATCAACCCATCCTTGATGTTCAACACCTGAGCTTCCGCTACAACGGACGATTCGCGCTGGAGGATATAACCTTCCATCTTCACGAAAGTGAGCGGGTCGCGGTTGTTGGACCGAATGGCGCCGGGAAAAGTACATTATTTAAAGCGGTATCTGGTGTACTGCCTCCCACAACCGGAGAAGTGAATATCTTCGGCTCACGGCCGCGCGGACATGTATGCATTGCCTACATCCCGCAACGCAGCCAGGTGGATTGGAACTTTCCCGTTAATGTTGCAGATGTCGTGATGATGGGTCGCTCCGCAAAACTGGGTCCGCTTAACTGGCCGCATAAAAAGGACTGGGACTACGTCCATCACGCGCTCGAAACGGTGGAACTATCGGATCTGGCGATGTATCCGATCAACCAGTTATCTGGCGGGCAACAACAGCGTATGTTCATCGCACGCGCCCTGGCCCAGGAAGCCGAGCTGATGTTGATGGATGAGCCGCTGAACGGCCTTGATACACCTTCGCAGGAAGGCATCCTCTCCTTGCTGGATCAACTCAAAAAAGAGAACGTAACCGTCATGGTCGCTACACATGACCTTGAACAAGCCGCGAATCATTTCGATCGAATCATGTTGCTTAATCATCGTATTATTGCATTTGGAAACCCGGATAAAGTATTACAAACCGATAATCTTTTGAGGGCCTACGGCGGAAGATTACGTTCAGCGAGCGGCGATAATGTGTTGACTGCGGATGATTGCTGCGACGATGGGGAATATGAGCACAGTCATTAACTTTCTGCTTCAACCCTTATCGTACGAATTTATGCAACGCGGTATGATGGCCGCGATCCTGGTCGGGATTGTATGTGCTGTCGTTGGTACCTATGTTGTTCTGCGCGGCATGGCCTTCTTTGGTGATGCTCTGGCGCACACCATCCTGCCCGGCATCGCGCTCGGTTACCTTGTCAGCGGCGGTGCGCGCGAGCCGCTCTTCTGGTGGGCCCTGGGAACAGCCATCGCTGCCGCGCTTGGGATTGGCGCGATCAGCAAGAACGCAGAGATCAAAGAGGATACAGCCATTGGAATTATTTTTGCCGGGATGTTCGCGCTCGGGATCGCCTTGATCTCCACGGTCCGCAGTTATGCGGTGGATCTGAGTCACTTCCTCTTTGGAGACGTGTTGAGCGTCTCATCCCAAAGCCTGTGGCTGATCCTGCTCTTCGGCGGACTCGTCCTCCTGACCATTTTCGCGTTCTACAAAGAATTCACCACCCTGTCCTTTGATCCTGTTCTTGCCGTAACACTTCGGCTCCCCGTTGGGCCGCTCAATAATCTTTTGCTCACGCTGATAGCGGTGACCGTGGCAGTCTCGCTGCAAACCGTCGGGGTGGCCCTGATGGTCGCCATGCTTGTCACTCCGGCAGCCACCGCATACTTGCTGACGCATCGTCTCTCCAAAATGATGATTCTCGCGGCGATCTTTGCTTCTCTTTCGGGAGTGATCGGCTTGTACCTTTCGTATTACCTGAGCATCGCCTCTGGCGCGGCGATCGTGTTGACTGCGACGATGTTTTTTATGATCGCGTTTGCATGGAAGAAGTTCAGGGGGATCTAAATAAGCACCTTGGGGTCAGCGCAGGTATTATCGGCCAACAACCATTTCATGCTCTGGAGACAAAATGACATCTGAAACTCAATGGCGTTATGACCGTTTGACCTGGGTCCAAATGAAAGAAGTGATCGCGCGCAAGCCTCAGCCTGTCGTTGCCATCCCGTTTGGCACAGTAGAGGATCACGGCCCACATCTGCCTCTCTCGACCGATAATGATATTCTCGAAGCGGTATTATCCGAATGCGGGCGGCGCGCAGGAGGGGAGCTATTGGTCACCCCTACGATTCCGGTGGGCTTAGATGAGCATCACATGGATTTTCCCGGCACGCTCTCGGTGGACATGGAGACGTGTCTTGCCTATGTGTCACAGGTAGCGATTTCCGTGGCGCGGCATGGTTTCACCCATATCTTCATCGTCAATGGGCACGGCTCGAATCAGGCGATCTGCGAGCTGGCGGCGCGTAAATGCGTGCTGGAGACGGGAGTCATTTGCGCGAATACCACTATCAATGCCGCAGTGAATCCTGCTCTGGTGGTCGATGTGCTGGATGCCAACCGAAAAGGAGGCTGGGGAAGTGTAGGTCACGCGTGCGAATATGAGACCGCCATGATGCTGCACAGTTACCCTGAACTCGTGCAAATGGATAAAGCCAAGCGAGACATCGGCCAACTCAAATTGAAATACTTCAACTGGGATCACCCCGAGCCGAGCGCATATAGTTGGCAGGATTGGTGGAGTCGCTTCTCAAAGGAAGGAGTGTGCGGCGACGCGGCCGTTGCCACTCCGGAGTTTGGCAATTTGATGTTTGAGACTACAGTGACACGCTTTATCGAGATGGCGCGCGAGTTCCGGACTATTCCTATCAAGCCGCGTATAGATCATCATTGATTCCCATTAAGCTCCCTGCGCGGGAAGCAACCAATTCTATTTGCTACTTTTGTGCTGAATCAGCGTATGTTAATCCTGGAGGCTGAAATGTCAACACAAGCAAAAAACAATACCCCCTGGTATCTCTGGCCATTCGTAGCACTCTGGAAGCTGCTGGCAATTATCGTTGAAATGACGGGTCGACTCGTCGCGATGATCCTTGGCATCGTCCTGATGATCGTCGGCGTTCTCGTCAGCCTGACGCTCGTCGGTGCGGTTGTTGGAATCCCGCTTGCGATAGTAGGATTGCTGTTGTTCCTAAGAGGCATATTCTAAATAAATTCCCCGCTCCGATTATCAGGAGCGGGGAATCGAGTAAGGGGAATTTAACGGGAAGTCGTCTCAGCTTGCAAGCCTCGCTTTCTAAACAGGAACCGGATTCGGTCCCGTAAAGAGGCGGTGGCTTTTCGCACTTGTGGGATGCGCATGACCAGGAAGAGGATAACGATCACCGCGTAGATCAAGGGGAGGATGATCTCACCCTGCAGCCGGAAGAAGTCCCCTTTTTTGCCCCAGGCAAAGTGCAATACTGCCAGCGGTGCTATGAGATAAATGATTTTATGTAGACGTTTCCAGTTCTTGCCAAGACGTTTCTTCCATAGGTCGAAGGATGTAAATGCAAGCGGGATCAGCATCAGGAACGAGAGCATACCGACAATAATATAGGGCTTCTCAAAGATGGTTTGAAGAATGAGACTCCAGGCCAGGCCATAATCCAGATCAATAAAGATGATGACATGGATGGTCGCATACATGAACGCGTAAAGGCCGAGCGCGCGGCGGCGCTTGAGAGGCTCACTCCATTTGAAAAGCGTATTAAGCGGTGTGCATGCCAGGGATAGAATGAGCAATGTAATAGCATGACGTCCCGTGCGTTGCTCGAGTTCCTGAATGGGGTTGGCGGAGAGATTGCCTGTCGCCAGATCGAAGAGCAAATGAACGAGCGCAGACCACGCATAGATGTGCACGATAATTTGAAGAGGGGTGTAGCGTTTGAAAAATGATTTCATTAGTTTAGTAATTCTCTATCAGATCCATGCCTTCGTACAGATAGGCAACCTGTTCGGCATATCCATTGAACATCAATGTGGGACGCCGGCCCAGTTCACCGATACGCCGCTCGGAAGTCTGTGACCAGCGCGGGTGTGAACGCTCAGGGTTCACATTGGAGTAAAAACCATACTCGTTCGGACCGACCGTGTTCCATAGCGTTTCCGGCTGCTGATCAGTTAACTCGATCTTGACAATGGATTTGATCGATTTGAAGCCGTACTTCCACGGGACGACGAGCCGGATCGGCGCGCCGTTCGGGTTGGGCAAAGACTGGCCGTACAAGCCTGTGGCTAAAAGGGTCAGTTCGTTCATAGCTTCGTCGAGCCGCAAGCCTTCCTGATAGGGCCAGGGGTAGAAAAACGAGCTTTCCTGACCAGGCATTTCCTCAGGGCGGTACACCGTTTCAAAACGGACATATTTCGCGTCCGAAGTCGGCTCCACTTCTTTCAGCAAATTGGCCAGTGGGAAGCCTGTCCACGGGATGACCATACTCCACGCCTCCACACAGCGCAGGCGATAGATGCGTTCCTCTTGCGTGAATCCGCTGAGCAAATCTTCGATGCCATATGTCTTCGGGTTATTGACCATGCCGTAGACTTCAACCGTCCAGGGGTTGGTTTTGAACTCTTGCGAAAGCGGATTCACAGATTCCTTATTGGTGCTGAACTCGTAGAAGTTATTATAGTTGGTGATATCTTCAAAGGAATTGGCGGGATCGCCCAGCTCATCCATTTTGCCGGATGCGGCGGGCGCTTCACCCGCAGGGATGGCGGTCGCGGTTGCCTTGGGTGCGCACGCAGCCAACAACGCTGAACCCGTCACGATACCTGCGGCTTTGAGGAAATCGCGGCGTGAAAGATATTGCGAGTAGGGTGTGATCTCAGATGATGTGACCGGGACAGATTTGTATTTGTTATCCATAATAGCCTCTATTCTGTATATTCCTCAGCAAGCAATGCCTCGATGTTCTCTTCAGTCTCTTTATATCTTCCTTCACCGATGTGCACATAACGAATGTGACCCTGTTTATCAATGAGATATAACGCGGGCCAGTAATGATTCTTGTATGCCCGCCATGTTGCACCCTCGTTATCCTGTGCGACCGCGTATCGAATATCATAACGCGCAATTGCATCTTTCAGATTGGCGAGGTCTTTTTCATAGGAAAATTCAGGAAAATGATTTCCAATGATGACCAGTCCCTGGTCTTCATACTTAGCATGCCATTCCTTCAGGGAAGGCATCACATTCTGGCAGTTGATGCAACCAAACGTCCACATTTCGACCATGACGACCTTGCCACGCAGGTCGGCCAGGCGCAGGGGTGAATCTACATTCAGCCAGGTATCGTTAGTTAGCTCGGGAGCAGGCCCGAGGTCTGGAAGTGAAGCGAGCTTTGGCATGGCAGGTTGCACTTGTCCTTGCGCCGTACTCTGCGACGCACATCCAAAAAGAAGTAAAGCAGTTAATCCAATTACTGCTGAAAGCGAGCGTTTCATCATCAGCCTTCTTGATGATTTCATTCTAAAGAAACTTCCTTACGAAAAGATTACGGAAGTCTGAGAACTTGGTTAAGGGATATGGAAAGTGAACTGTGTGCCTTTGCCCACTTTGCTTTCGACCCGTATCTCTCCCCCATGGGCACGCACAATGCCGCGCGCAATCGCCAGACCCAAACCCGCGCCGCCAGTGCCTCGATTTCGAGATTTCTCAGCGCGATAAAAGCGTTCGAAGATATATGGGATGTCCTCGGCGCGGATGCCCTCGCCCGTATCGCTGACCGTCACTTCCACGCGCGGTCCCGTTCGCCGCACCCAAACGCTGACTCGTCCCTCAGGCGGTGTGTGCCGTAAAGCATTGCCGATCAAATTATTGAGCACGCGGCCAATTGCCTGTGTATCCATGAATATGGGGTCCACATCAGACTCGACCTGGCCTTCGAGCGTAATCTCCTGCTGCTTTGCGAGTTCGGTAAAACTTTCAAGTGTATCTGAAACAAGATCACTGAGCGACGCCAGCGCGCGGTGGAGAGGGAAGCCGCCTGCATCGAGCTGTGCCATTTGGAAAAGATCATCGATCAGCGCAGAGAGTGAACGGACATCACGCTGCGCAGTGTTCAAATAACGTTTGACAGTTTCGGGGTCATCCACCATCCCATCGGATAACGCCTCAAGGATGGCGCGCATGGAGGTCAGCGGGGTCTGCAGGTCATGGCTCACCCATGCGATCAGGTCGCGGCGCATGCCTTCAACTTCACGCTGCTTCTGATCGGCAGCCTGCAGTTGCTCTGCCATCTGGTTGAATGTGACAGCAAGCGCGCTGACTTCATCGCGGCCCTGGACCGGGACGCGTGTTTGCAGATCCCCCTGCGAAAGTTTTTCCGCCGCGCCTTTCAGTAAATCGATCCGCTCGGTCACGGTGCTGGAAAGGAAATATCCCAAGATCATCGCAATGCCACCTGCAAACACCAGGAGGACAATCGCGAGCAAAAGATCATGCTCGCTGGCAAACATCAATTCAGCTGAGAACCAGACATTAAAGAATGTAAGCAGGCTCGAAAGCGCGTATCCACCGAGCAATGTCCAACGTAGGGTAGGAGATGAATTGATCCAGCCAAAGCGGTATGCTGCAACGCCGGCCAGCGCAGAAACAAATGCAGTGATGCCCAGGAATAAAGCCATCAAACCAAGTTCATTGGATGGCGGAGACATGAGCAGATTGAAGAAACTCAGCGAGATGGCAAGGATGAGAATGATCCCAAGCGCCAGGCGACCAAGCATGGGGATGCGGGAGAGAGAGGCTTTCATGGCTCGAATTTATAACCCACCCCCCAGACGGTTAACAACCGCGTCGGTTTGGATGGGTCGGTTTCAATTTTTTCGCGCAGACGCCGTACATGGACGGTCACCGTGCCGGGATCAATATATTGCGCGCCACCCCAGATGCGCTCGAGTAATTGTTCCCTGGTAAAGACCTGCTTCGGATGCTGCGCCAGGAGATAAAGCATATCGAACTCTTTGACAGTCAGCTCAATATCGGAGTCATTTACCATGACAACGCGACTACGCGGGTCAATGCTCAAACCGTCAAAGGACAATGAACGTTCAGACTCGGTCCTCACCTGCTCCTGTCCGAGGCGGCGGAACACAGCTCTGACGCGGCTAACCAATTCCTGGGGGCTGAACGGCTTGACAACGTAATCGTCCGCGCCCATTTCGAGGCCGGCGATGCGGTCAATCTCCGCGCGGCGCGCCGTCAGCATAATGATCGGCACGTTGGAACGGTCGCGCAGCCAACGGGTGAGGGAGAGACCATCCACTTCGGGAATCATAAGGTCGAGGATCACGAAGTCCGGCATTTGTCTTTCAAGGATGGTCATCGCTTGCTTTCCATTCGACGCAATCTGCACGTTGAATCCTGCGCGTTTGAGATACAGGCTGACCACCTCGGCAATGCTGGCTTCGTCTTCAACAACCAAGATTGTTTTTGTATCCATTTCTGCTCCAATGATACTCGAACAGTTTTTTCAGGAGATTAACAGAGTCTTACATAATCGGTTTCTGAGTTCATACTTTCGTAATTATTTTAAAGCCTTTTGCGCAGAAAATTTACCGATGTGTCTACATGAAAAGAATTCGCCAGGAAGGATGAAGGTGAAGTGCAACGGCTTATTATCCCGAAGGAGATCCCTCGTTGCTTCCGACGCCAAAGTCGGAAGGCTTTGGAACCGGCAATGCTCTAAAGCAAAAGGCTCCTCGTAAACCGAAGAGCCTCTCTAATGATGCACTCACTGTCGCGGACCGCCCTCCAGGCAGGGGATTATTCCTTTCCGAAGGAGTCCAGTGCTGTATCCATACTTTCATACATGGGGATATTTTGCAAAAAGCCCGTGATGCCGAGCACGTTATAGATTTGGGGCGGCGCGTTGCACAACTTAAGATGGGCGACTTTGAACTGATCCTCTTTCGGCGTGAATATCTGATAGACCTTTTGAAGAGCGCGCATACCCGCACTGGTAAGCGTATCAAGATCACTCATGTTGATCAAGAGATAACGCGCGCCCTCGTCGTGCGCCAAACGCGCGGTCTCGAGCAATTGTTCCTCGCTTTGCGCATCCAGCCAACCGCGCAAGTAGAAGACGGTTACCGGCACACTGGCTTGCACCTGCTCAGATATGATTTTCAAGTCACTGTCCATGGTTTTCTCCTCACTTCAGAGACGTTTATTGCAATAAATTTTGCCGCTTGTCTCAATTAATTACTAAATTCTTAGCCGTATTACACCACTCTCACAGAGCCCGCATCCACAAAGCCGCGCTTGCCATTTGTAGCTTTCACGTTCAGCCATTTTCCAGCCGTGCCGATCTTGGCAATCGCCTTGCCCGCTTCTTCAACCACCACCAGCTTCGCGCCGTTCTTTTCAGTGGACACTACCTTACCTTTTGCAGAGGCCGACTCGTATACGCGCGATCCGTTCTTCTTGACCTTGACAACCAATTTTGAGGTTTGAGGGGTTGGCGTTGGAGTTGACTCTGATGAGGGAGGAGTCGCTTCACTCGCAGGCACTTCGACTTCGCCCGGCACGGGCACTGTCGTTGATTCTGTTTCAGGGACTGGTGTTGCGCCGGGAACTTTTTCCAGATACCAGGCCGCAGCCAGGCCTTCCTTGCCGTTGGGTGTCCGCACCCGCAGCCACTGATTGACCGCACCGATCTGCGACGCGCCCCCGAGTTCAATGATGCTAAGCAGCGTGCCTGCCGGGACCACCTCCACAACGTTAGCCTTGCTGGATGTGTCCTCGCTGGTTCGGATGTTCAGGCCCCAGGTCACATCATCTTTGACGCGGGCTTGCGCGCTTGCGCGGGTCGAAACGGGAACAGGCTGCGTTGGGGTTGGCGTCGTGGTGGTCGTCGGCGAAGACCCGGGCATCGAAATTGTCCCATCCGCGGCAACATTTTCATATAAAACGATCTGCAAGATCGACCGTTGGAGCGGGTTGCCCTGGCTGTAACGCGGCATCAGATAGGTTTCCTTTTTTACATCTGTCTGGTAGGGCCAGGGGTCCAGCATGAGATAGTCGTTTCCCTTACGCGCATACAGAACAACATAGTGTGTGAGCACGCCAGGCGCAGAGGTGCTATCCACACATACGACCGCAGGCTGGCCTGCTGCGAGTGCCGCGTCGATTTGCGCAAGAGGCGCAGGGGTATCGTTGCATTTGATAATGGAATTGATCCGCACTTGTGGATAGAGCTGGCTAACAGAGTACCAGCGGATACCCGAGCCTGCAAAACCTTCGATGTTCTTGAGTTTCTGGTTCAGAGTTTTGGGGGTCTCTGTATATCCATGTCCGCTGAGGAGCATGGAAACACTGGTCAACGCGCAGCCGATATAGCCAATGGTGTCGGACTCCTGCTTGCCGAAGCCGAGTTTATCTGACTTCCACTGTGGATCATTCTGGGAATAGTAGACGAGTTTGAATGGCATGAGAACCTCCTTTGGGCAATGAGGGCGATAGGGCGATTATACTCCCTGGGCTTGTAACGAATTGATGGCCCCATGCCCTTCAACCATTGCTCAATAAGTTAGTAGGATCTTTCTGCAACGATCACACGGTCGCGGCCTTCCTGTTTGGCACGATAGAGAGCAGCATCGGCGGCACGCAGAACATTTTCTATGGTTTGACCGTGCTGAGGGTAGATGGCGACTCCCAGAGACAGCGTGATTGCCTCAGGAGATTGACCACCATCCTGCACTCGCAATTGTATCGCCTCTTGCCGCAGATGCTCAGCGCGTTGTTGGGCCGCCTCGAGAGAGGCATCTGGCATGATCAACGTGAACTCTTCCCCGCCGTAGCGGCAGGCAATATCCTCACCGCGGATACGTCTCTGCAGGAACTGACCCAGTTCGCGCAGGAGCGCATCACCGGCTGTATGACCATAAGTATCGTTGAAGCGTTTGAAGTGGTCAATGTCGATCATGATGATGCCAATTGGATGGAGCTGGCGCGTGACGCGGCTCATCTGTTGTTTCAGCGCCTCCTCCATATAGCGGCGGTTGTACAACCCGGTCAGTGGATCGCGGATGGATTGCTCACGAAGTGCCTCGCGCAATTTTAAGTTGGACAAGGCCATCCCGGCCTGTTCGACAACCGTATAGGCTAACTGGCGTTTGGTTTCGTCCAAATTCTCCTCATACTCCGATTGCACATGCAGGACACCCAGGGTTTCACCCTGCACTTGCATCGGCAGGCAGAAGGTAGCCGCTGGCAGTGGCTCTCCCAGATGGAGACAATGCTGCCCAGCTTGATCCTCACTAAGCGGATGGGTCAGGCCGCGGCGCAATGCCCAGCAATCATCCGGCGCAAACATCCGATTGGCAGCTGGCAGTTCGCCCCAGGAGGCAATGGCGCTGACAAGAGTACGCTCAGTATTGACCAGGCAGAGCGCGCCTGCAGTGCGGGGGAACAATTGATTCGCCAGGTCGGCGATGATTCTATAAGCTTCCTCCGTGGACTGGCAGGCTTGAAGCAGACGGCTCATTTCATTAAGCAGGGCAATCTCGCGGTTGCGCCGTTGAAGTTCATTTACAAATTGCCCCAATTGTTCATTGGCCTGCAGGAGTGTCGAATCCATATATTTTCGCTCTGTGATGTCCATCATTGCCCCGATCATGCGGTACGGCTTGCCCATATCATCGCGGATGATGTAGCCTCTATCCATAATATCGGCGTACGTACCGTCTTTCCGTTGAAAGCGATACTCTTTCGACCAGAATTCCATACCACCTTCCAGAGCCTGATCAATAGTGCGATTCACTTTGGCCCTGTCCTCCGGGTGAATGTGATCATGGCGCCATTCGGGATTTGTCTGGGCCGTCTCAGATGAATAATGAAAAATCTTTTGAAGCCCCTCACCCCACCAGATTTGATTTATCTGCAGGTCCCAATCCCACACGGCGTCCTTTGTTGCCCAGGCCATTAACTTGAACCGCTCTTCACTTTGACGTAGGGCTTCCTCAACCTGCTTGCGTTCTGTGATGTCGCGCGAGACACCAACGATCCCGATCACGCGCCCCTCGGTATCTTTGATTGGCACTTTGGTCGTTGAGAGCCAGCGCGGTTGACCATCCGGAGTCGGGTTGAATTCGATGCGGTTGATCAGTGCTTCGCCGGTTTGAACCAAGCGTTGCTCCTCCTCATAGAAACTCTGGGCAAGGTCTGGATTTTGAAAATCGAGATCAGTTTTGCCGATTGCCTCCTCTGGC
>DASWKT010000076.1:0-1720 GCA_036396515.1 Anaerolineales bacterium
CTGCCGCCGACGGTTCATTACGAAACTCCCGATCCGGAGTGTGACCTGGATTACATCCCGAATCAAGCGCGCGAAAAGAAGATCGATCTAGCAATCAGCAACGCGTTTGGATTTGGTGGGCATAACGCGGTCCTGGCGATAAGGAAATATTAGCCATTGAGTCACGGAGGCACCCAGAAAAAATCTAACTCCGTGGCAAAATCGGGTTGTGAATATCAAAGATGCATGCTATAATCCGCCGTCGCGTAAAAACAACGAACATTCTAAACGTAAGGAAGAAAGACAATGGCAGATATTATTAAGGCTCTCGAAGCCAAACAAAACGAAAAAGTACCCGCCGTAAAAGCTGGCGATAACGTCAGTGTGCATGTAAAGATTAAGGAAGGTGAGCGCGAACGCATTCAGGAGTTCAAAGGCACCGTCATTCGCCTGCGCAAAGGCGGCAACGACCAGTCCATCACCGTTCGCCGCATGGCCTCCAATGGCATCGGCGTTGAGCGCACATTCCTTCTTCGCTCCCCGCGCATAGACAAGGTTGTGGTCGAACGCCACAGTGTAGTCCGGCGTGCGCAGTTGTATTTCATGCGAGAGCGCACAGGTAAATCTGCTCGCCTCAAACAGAAGTTCGACTGACGAGTAGATCAGGCCCTAAGGGTTTTCAAAACCCTTAGGGCCTTTTTTGTTTTACAATAAGCATATGGCTCCCATTATAGGAATTACCACGAATCAATCCACCAATGTCTATGGCCAACCGACCATCATGCTCATGCAATCCTATGTCAAAGCGGTTATGCAGGCGGGAGGTGTTCCCGTTTTGATTCCATCTCTGATTGCTGAAGACGGATGGGAGGCCCTCTATGGCCGTTTAGATGGGATTCTGTTCTCTGGTGGTGGAGATATCGCTCTCGATCATTTCACGGGCGACCCGCATCCCCGCATCGATGATGTGGACCCAGCGCGGGATTCCGTTGAATTAAAAATGATCCAAGCTGCCGTGTCAGATGGCAAACCGTGCCTCGGCATTTGCCGCGGCTGCCAAGTGATGAACGTGGCTTTAGGCGGAACTCTCTACACTCATATCCCAGACCAATTTCCCAACGCGCTTGACCATTCCTACCCTGGCAACATGCGGACCGTGCTCGTGCATGAAGTAAAAATCGAGGAGGGTACGCATATCGCCAATATTTACGGCGAGCCGATCATCAAGGTCAACAGCCTGCATCACCAGGGACTGAAAGACATCGCGCCTTCATTGCGCGTTGCAGGCCACGCGCCCGATGGATTAGTTGAGGCTGTGGAACTTCCCGACCATCCCTTTGGTCTCGCTGTCCAATGGCACCCCGAATGGCTGACGGATCAAGAGTCAACAATGAATTTGTTCAGGCAATTTGTTGAAGCGGCGGGGGAATAATCGAGAAATTTTACAACTAATATTTGTTTCATATAGGCTTGATACAATATGCCGCTATGTCAGAAGTCACCCAGCCCACGCGCCGCCGGGATCAGTTTCAACCTGTTCGTACCATCCCCGTGCAGAGACGCAGAACGACGCAGTTTTGGCCTCTCGCGCTCACAGCGCTAGCCCTGATCTATTTCCTCGCGCCATTGCGTACCAATATCCTGCTGTTAGAGAGTGTTTCTTAAGTTGTTATTGCCTTCTTTTTCGTACACGGATTTCGCGGAAACCACGGAAAGGAGCCTTTTTATTACGGTTTTTTCC
>DASWKT010000077.1:0-2603 GCA_036396515.1 Anaerolineales bacterium
AAATACGTTGAACTGCAGGACGCGTATATGTCCGTGCGCGAGGCGCTCAAACATGCGGGGCTTGCCAACGACGTGGAAGTGGATATTGGCTGGGTCCATTCCGCTGACCTTGAAAAAGACAAAGGCTGGGATATCATCCAGAATTCGGATGGTATCGTCGTTCCCGGTGGCTTCGGATCGCGCGGCATCGAAGGCAAGATCATGGCAGCGCGTTATGCGCGTGAGAAGAAGGTACCCTATCTGGGTCTGTGCCTGGGAATGCAAGTGATGTGCATTGACTTCGCGCGCGGCGTGTTAAATCACGAAGACGCGAATTCATCGGAATTCGACCGCGGCACGGAATATCCCGTCATCGACCTGATGCTCGATCAGCGTGCCATTACTGACATGGGAGGGACGATGCGGCTCGGGCTTTACCCGTGCGAATTGCAGGAAGGAACAAAAGCCGCCGCAGCGTATGGTGAAGAAAAGGTGGACGAGCGTCATCGCCATCGTTTTGAGTTCAACAATGCCTACAAGCAGGATTTCGAAAAAGGAGGCATGGTCTTTTCAGGCATGTCGCCCGATAAGAAACTGGTTGAAATTGCAGAGATCAAAGATCATCCCTTTATGGTCGGCAGCCAGTTCCACCCTGAGTTTTTGTCACGACCGATGAGGCCGCATCCATTGTTTGTGGGGTTCATTAAAGCAGCAAAGGAAAAGAACGGAAAGAAATAAAAAACTGAGGTGGATTGCATGTCCACCTCAGTTCTGGTTTACGCCTTACAACTATCTCCGTTATCTACGTTTCTTTCCTGTTGTTTTCTTCTTCCCCGGGTTTTTGGCAGGCATGTTCGCGACTGCCGACGCTGCCACCCCACCGGCCACGGCTTGTGTGTAGGGCTCATGCAAACTGACCGGTCTCGCTGCTCCCCCACGCAAACGCAGGTTGAGCATCTCCACGAAGACTGAGAAGCCCATCGCGAAGTAGATGTATCCCTTCGGGATGTGCTGGTGCAATCCCTCGACGATCAATGTAAAACCGATCAATAACAAGAAGCTTAAGGCCAACATTTTAATGGTGGGATGGCGCTCGACGAAATTTCCAAGCGGGGTAGAAGTAAACACCATGGCAACGGCCGCTATAATCACCGCCGCGATCATAATCGGCAATTCGTCTACCATACCCACCGCTGTAATGACTGAGTCCAGTGAGAAGACAATATCCAGCAGCATGATCTGGAAGATGACATTCCAAAACGCGGCCTGAACTCTTGTAGACACCCGGCCTTCAACGCCCTCCAGCTTTTGATGAATTTCATGCGTACTTTTCGCGATCAGGAAGAGACCGCCGGCGAACAGGATCAGGTCGCGGCCTGAGATGCCAAATCCCAACACGGTAAAGAGTGTTTCCTCCAGGCCAATGATCCAGCGTAGTGAGAGCAGCAACAAAAGACGGGTGACGACAGCCAGCATGATGCCGGTCGTGCGCGCCTGTTTTTGCTCGCTCTGAGGTAGTTTACCAGCCAGGATAGAAATGAAGATCACGTTATCCACGCCAAGCACGAGTTCAAGCGCCACGAGCGTGAGGAACGCAATCCATGTTTCTGGTTGAGTAAGCCAATCCATAAAAAATCTCCTTGCGAAGGTTAGTGCGTTGAAGTATAACCTAGTCCAATCTCGCTTCAAAGACCTTCTACTGAAACTATTTCACGAAATGCTATAATCCGTACACAATAAGAATGGCCACGTTCCAACTCAGCATTCTCTCTCAATCCTCCCTGCAAGATTATATGGACTGCGCACGTCGCTTCAAACTGCGCTATCTGGATCGTTTATCCTATCCGGCGGTTGAGACCGAACCCACAATGGAAAACGAGAAGCACGTGCAGGAGGGCGAGTACTTCCACCGGCTCGTGCAACAACATTTGATCGGCATCCCGGCGGATCAAATCGCCAGACTTGCCAATACGCCGAATTTGCAAAGATGGTGGGAAAACTTTCAATCGTTTCGTCAAACAGACCTGGCAAGTCTTACCACCTGCCTGCCTGAAG
The DNA here is from genome assembly GCA_036396515.1 of Anaerolineales bacterium. GTDB lineage: Bacteria > Chloroflexota > Anaerolineae > Anaerolineales > Villigracilaceae > Defluviilinea. Next base: position 2,035 of record DASWKT010000077.1, read on the forward strand.
TCACGCTATCCGCCCCGCTTGGCAACTACCGCCTGCTTGCAAAGTATGATCTGATCGCCATTGAAAACGGTAAAGCCCTCATCTATGATTGGAAGACCTATCGCAAACGCCCGCGCAGTGAGTGGCTTTCCGCGCGCATGCAGACGCGTATCTACCGGGCGCTACTGGTTCAAGCAGGAGCACATCTTAACAACGGCAAACCCTTCGAGCCGGAGCAGATCGAGATGATCTATTGGTTTGCAGATTTTCCGGACGAACCAGCGCGCTTCCCGTATACAGGCACGCAATTCAAACGGGATTGGGATATGTTGACCAAACTGGAGGATGAGATCGCGTCCGCTTCAGACTACCCGCTTACGGATGACCGTCAAAAGTGCGCCTACTGCACCTACAGGTCGTACTGTGAGCGGGGCATCCGCGCCGGAGACATGGACCAGGCTGAGGCTGAGATGGAAGCGGATTCCCTGTTCGACGTCAACTTCGAACAGATTGGCGAAATCGCATTCTAGTCGTCATTGCGATGAGCCGATGGTTGAGTAGGGGTACTCTTCCGCCGTATCGAAACCCAA
>DASWKT010000078.1:0-6809 GCA_036396515.1 Anaerolineales bacterium
AGTCCGCCGTACTGACCGTTGTCATCATAGATGTACCGGCTTGTGTTGCCGGGGGTGATGTAATCGGCCCAGAAGTGGATCTCGTCGAAGTTGCGTGTCCCATTGCGGTCCTCCGGCCCATCGAAGACGGGCGGCGTAGGATGGCTCACCAGGAAGTGGACGACCTTGTTGGCGATCTGAATCGGGACATCCCAATGACTCTTCGAGGAAAGCCGGAACACATCCAGCTCTTCAGGCGAGTACCAGTCCGCGGGCTCGGGCGTGCTGGGATCGTCGGGCAGCATTGCACCCGGCATATCCTTCCACAGGAACATCTGGAAGGTCCGGATGTTCTCATAGTCGATCGGGAAGCGGGAATAGACCGCCAAGCCGAACTGGCCCGGGAAGAAGCCGAACCCAAAGGCATCATCCGGACCACCGATCAAACCGTTATTGTTGAAATCAAAACCTGATGGAATGCCGGTGTTGGAGGGCGCGACGAAGAAGTAACCGTATTCAATGGGTTCCGCCCCGTTTTGAGAGACAGAGAGGTAGTTATCTTGGAAGAGTTGGGCAGCAAGGCCGCCCTGGACGAAGTCAAATTCGTTGATGAGCAGCACATCGGGCCGTGTGCGCTGGATGATCTCCGCTACGGTCTGCGCCTGAGCATTGTCCGGTGTGGAAAGATCGTTAACCAGATCTCCTGCATTAAAGCGATTGAGCGAGGCGTTAAACGTGGCAAAGCGGATCGTGAGAAGCCCATTGTCGCTCGTGAGCGCGGCAGATACTCCATTGGGAGCGATCAGCAAAGCAGCCACCAAAAGGGCCGAAAACAAACGAAGCAGAGGCCAGGACAGTCTGCTGCGCTGGAGAAACTCGAAGTTAATCATGTTCAGTCTCCTCTGACAATGTTGAGATGGGATTAAACCGCAGCACAGGCAAATGCGCAGTCACTTCTCCTCGTAGAACCAATGGGTCAATAATTTTTCGCCTGTTACCACCGCCTTTCATGGTATGGCTATGGACTAATTATCGCGTGGAAATAAAAATTATAGATTAAGGAGATGTTATAAATTGGTTAACTTTCAAACTCAGGTGGGAATTAGAAATACATAGCCTCCCTGAACGGGAGGCTAATTGTTCATAAATTATGGTTTCGGAGTCCGAAGTCTTTGCGGAGCACCCACTTGGGGACCTGACTTCGGCTTTAGCTGAGCAGCAAACTATCTTTTCCCCAGGACTCTTAAACCAAGTGCAGCAAAAACGCCCATCACCAATAAACCCAGCACAACCAACACATCGGAATTACGGCTAGAAACAGGCGTCTCCTGCGGTGCCAGTTGAGCTGCCGCTTGTGAAACACCTCCGGGGACTACACCCGGCGCAAACGTCGGCATTGGCGCGAGCAAACCGTCATCTTCATCGCGCTCGCCCTGGCCACCTGCCTCACTTATAATGGCTGAACCCTGTATGAGAAGCGCGGGACTCAGGATTTCATGATCATCAGTGATGGCGCGGAAATTGTATGAGCCCTCTGTCAAATCGGTCGGCAACGTAACGATATGCAAAAAAATACCGTCTGTATCAGCGGTGATTTCACCCAAAGGATATTCGAATTCATGTCCAATCAATGCAAGAGAGATCAACTCCTCAAACTCAAAGTCAACTCCGCGCACTTCCACCACCCCGCCCGGATGCATCCGTTCCACACTAATTTCAAGGCGCGGCTCATCGCCATGCGCAAACACAACAAACGCCTGAAGAAAACCAAGACAGAAGGTTAGAGTCACTATAATGAATATTCGATATTTCATTTTGATCATATATAGTCAAGACCCGACCGGTCGCGTAGACCGGTCGGGTCTTTTGATCATTGGGGAGGATCAGTTAGGGTGTTACCACCGGACAGTTGTTCGGACTTGCGGGATTGAACACCTTTATGCAGTTAATCCGGCCCTGGATTGCCGGGCTGATAGGTGTATTTGCTGTGATGTAGTCAGCTACCACCTGGTCCATGATATTCTGGGTCGTGGCTCGAGCGAAGAAGTTGGGATAACCATCGCCGCCACTTGACATGAAGTCATTCTCGGCAATTATATAATTCGAACCTGCCGTCAAGTCAATCGGCGTGGTGCCGACTGTACAGCTACCATCTGACCCTGGTCGTACCGCACTCACGACGCGGCTGCCAGCAGGTGCAGAGATGTCATAAGTGAAGCACAAGCCAGAAACCTGCGGGAAGCGACCGGCCACTGCCGGCATTTGCGATACACCGTTCTCCAGCATGGTCTTCAACTCTGCGCCATTGACACTTAAAGTGGCGACAACATTTCCAAACGGCAACACGGCCAACACTTGGCCACGTGTGATTAGGAACGGTGGCGGTGTGTAATTTGGACAGAAACCCGTGCCCCCACCGCTGGTCACACACGTCAGTCTGTCGCGCAGACCACCAGAGTTGGTTATGGCAAATTCAACGCCGATTGAGCTGTAGGCGGCTTTCATAGCGTCAGTAACTACATTACCAACCTTTGACTCGCAGGTGCGACCATCGCCGTTGCCGCAGGCATCCGAGCGCAAGACTTCGACGCTCGAGCTGCCAATGACTGTTCCCAGGATCGGCGTAAGTTGATTATTGAGATCATTGATGCGTTCTTGAATGGCAGGATCGGCTGCCACACCAATAACCCATGGCTTATGGAAATCGGCAGTCTTGTAGATAACAGTTTTGGTGTTTGTGTCAATAACTAAACGCACACGCGTGAAGCGAACACCTTTACTGCGATTCTCCACAACCAACACGCCGTTCGGGCGCGTGCTCAACACCTGGAAGTTTGTGTGATCGCCGATGACGGCGTCCACATTGGTGACATTATCCGCCAGATCAATGAGCGGCCCAGTCGGAGCAATCAACGTTCCATCAGTTGCGCCCAAGTGACCCATTGCCACGACTGCATTAACTCCGGATCGTTTCCGCAACTGTTCAGCCCGCTGGTTGACAGCAGCTAGTGCCGGCTCAACGTGGAACGGCCCGAGCACGCCTGGGAAGGTGAGTTCCGGTATATCTTCGTTTGAGAACCCTATCAGGCCAAGCTTGAAACCATCGAAGTCAAAGACTTTCGATTTTGACCACTCTTTCGGCGTTTCACCCCTGGCGTTGACAATGTTTGCAGAGACATAGGGGAAATCTGCGAGCGGGATCAACGTATCGCGCAGGTACTGCTCACCTCTATCGAAGTTATGGTTGCCCAAACCGTCAGCGTCGAAGCCCATCAGATTCATTATTTCAATCGTGGGCGTATCACCGAAGAAGGACGAAATGGGTGGCGTCGCGCCTACTGAATCGCCAGCTGCGACCGTGATCGATGCGCCTGGCGCCTCGGCGCGATAGAGATCGAACCACGGTTTTAGAAACGCAGAGCCGCCGATGGGGAAAACGGGGTTGCTGGCACCGCCGCCGCTGAGGTTGTCGGCAGCCTCGGTGAGCGGAACCAACTGACCATGGTAGTCGCTAATGTCAAGGATAGTGATTTCCTTGTATTGGCTCGGATTGCTTGTCAGATTGTACATAATGCGCCCGCTCGCGTTCTGGGGACCGGGGATATTCATGAGGAAGGCAATGGTTGGCGCAAGGTCAATTGCACGGACTCCCGCAACAGGATTCTGCTGACGAATACCGGGCCCAGCGGCCACGAACGTACCGTGCATGTTGATGTTGTCCTCAAGGTCAACGAGGTTAGGCAGATATCCATGCTGACCAAAAAACTGTGAGAAGGCGACGAGTTGACCAGGCGTCGCCGCATCGCTTTGATATGGCGGACGGAAGACTACAACCACATCACCACTGCGGTTGGGATGTAGAGCATCTGTGCCATCGACATTTCGCAGTTGCTCCTTCTTGAAGACCGCTGCGACCACTTGTTGCTGCCCGGGCAGGTTCGGGTCATCCAGATTCTGGAAATAGTTAATGAGCTGGGTGCGAACAGCCTCGTAGTCGGCGGCCGGAACCTGCGGTGTGTTGAGGATCGGCGTAGTTCCACCAGTGGAGGCGGGATCACGCCCTGCCAGGTTAATGTAGAGTTGGACCGTTCCGCCTGCGTGGCACTCTTTCACCAGTGTATCGCCAGCGATTTGTGGGGCTGGAGGTGGTGGGCCCGGATCGTTTGCCGCTTTACGGCAGTTCCCGCTTTGCTCCCGTTCCTGAAGTCCCAGGTCTACAAGCGCTTTGCTCGTGTTCACTGCGTACCACTGTGGCGCGAAGCCGTGATCGGATGAGGCAAAGACTGTTGTACCATCGCCCATCAGCGAACGACCCAGGCCCAAAGTCTGGTCTGCCTCTTCATAAGCAGAGCGCACATACCCTTCACGGATCGCGACTCTTCCATCCGGAATATCGTCATTCGTGAGATCGTCGAAATAGGGATTTAGGTTGCCGTCGATATCTGTGGGAGTATAAAGCCCCATAAATTGATGACTGAACTCATCTGTCACCGGATTGCCGAGGAAGAGCATATCGGGATCTACCCCGAGTGTGTTGAAGATGTAGTCGAGATACGCCCAGTGCGCGTCCTTCCACTTCAGGCCTTGCTCGACGTAAGTATCCTCATCCACGATCCCAGCTTCCAGCGGAGCAAAGTCTGCCGCGGTGGAGGTGGGGAAGTTGTGAGCCAGTGCTTCTTCAAACGCGGCTGAACCTGCGGCGCCAAGGGCATTGTATGTCGCATTAACGCGCGCGACCGAAGTGAAGTAAATGCGGAAGCTAGACAGGTCAGGCGCAATATCAATGGCTTTGATATAAAAACCGGCTGTTTGTCCAACTCGCGGGCCGATTAACGTCACCTTCACATCCTCCCATTCTCCAGCCATCAGGTCCGCAACTGCGGCGTTACCATCCTTCAATGCGGTGGAAGGAGCAACAAGAACCTGATCATAGTTTGTTGTTGAATCATCCGTCGAGTCGTAAATGTATAAGTCGAAGATTCGAGTGGGATTGGCTGCTGCGAAGGTAGTTGTTACTGTAAGCGATTCCTGCATGGCAGGACTATACGATGCGGGTACATTAATCCAGCCGTCAGCGAGATCCAGGTCAACGCGGAAATAATCAACGCCGAAGGCATTCGCTCCGGCAGGCTGTCCGGGCAGATCGTAGTTCAGCAGGATGCCTCGCCTGGAAAAGAAACTCCGAAAGTCAACAACTGGTCCTTGCAGGGCTGGTACGAGTCCGCGCGCCGCAACCCATTCCATTGAGACAACGGTCTTGCCTGCGCGTTCTGCGGCCTGCAGGAGTGTATCGGTTTGCAGAATGTTTGTTGCGGCAAAACTGGTGCTATTGTTGAAGTTGCCCTCGCCGGTGCGATGAAAAGTGTTGTTGGTCGAACCGTGCTCGCCCGGCCAGGTTCCGGTCGCCAATGTAAACCAACCTACTCCCGTGTTGGGCGGAAATCCTTGTAGCAGCCCGTTATCACCTTGAACCCCTGTGGCAAGTAGATCAGCATAAGTCGGCATCGCGCCCTCAGCCACATACTTATTCATCAAGTCGGGGCGCATACCATCGGACGAAAAGAAGATCACTTTACTGGTCAGAGGTGCATTGGCTGGCGCTGTATCCGGTGCAGCCAGCGCTCCTGCTGGAAGCAACAGCAAAGAGACAAGCAATAGGGCCGAAAACAAACGAAGCAGAGGCACACGATAGGGCACTCTGCTTCGCCTAAGAATCGAGAGATCAAACATAATCTTTCTCCTCTGGCAAGATCGAAATATGATTAAACTGCAGCACGGGCAAATGCGCAGTTCTTTCTCCTCGTTGAATCAACGATTTTTTGCCCATCACCTCTGCCTTTCGTAAATAGCACTAATGAAGGAGTCGTTTAAATACTCTGAAAACATCGATTTGGTTGAGAGATGAAACGAATGAATATAAGTTGATTCTAATCATGTAAATAGCGAGAGTCAATATAATTTACTATTAAAAGGTTACACCTATGCTACACTGAGGAAAATTAATGCGTCCCTTTGAAATTCTTACACCTATTATTCTTGCGATCTACATCCTTTGGCCGATCACAGGCAGGAAACGCCCGCCTGCGGTCGGGATTCTGCCGGCATTTGCGCTTGTCGTCATCGCCGCGCATGCAAACATCGAAGGGATGCGCTGGCAGATGGTTCCCCTCTATGCATTCGCAATTGTGACATTTTTGCTGAGCATTCCGGATTTTATGAATGCCAGAAGAGAGGAGGTACAGACAAGGCAACCATTTCGCATCCTTTCAATCCTGGTCCCTTCGATCCTACTCAGGGTGGGCCTGCTCGCCATTTCGACAGCGCTGCCTATCCTCCTGCCTGTCCCGTCAATCCCCGCGCCGAGCGGAGCCTATCCAGTGGGCACGCGCATCTATGAATTGACCGACACCTCCCGCCAGGAACTCTATTCAGGTGAGGATGAAGCGCGCCGGTTCCAGATCCAGGTTTGGTACCCGTCTGAAGCGGGTCCATCCGATGAACGCGCGCCCTGGATGTCCAACGCGGCGATCTTCGCGCCTGCCATAGCCACCTACATCGGCATGCCATCCTTCTTCCTTGACCATCTTGCCTTGGTCAAAATGCCCGCTTACAAAGAATCAAAGGTAGCGCCGTCAGACGGCGGCTATCCGGTCATTTTATTTTCGCACGGCTGGAACGGGTTCAATGCGCAGAACACAGGCCAGGCGATCGAACTCGCCAGTCATGGATATGTCGTGATCGGAGTTCAACACACCTATGGCGCGATCGTAACAGTTTTCAAAGATGGAACAGTTGCGCACAACAATCCCTCTGCTTTGCCAGGCGGCGCG
>DASWKT010000079.1:0-7850 GCA_036396515.1 Anaerolineales bacterium
CTCGGAATTCTGGAGGGCTCCTTCTCGCGCTTAATCCTTGCAATAGATCTTGCCTTCACTATCCTGTTGTTCGGAATTAGCAGGCTTATTTACGTAGGCTTACGGACAAACAAAGCGGTGGTATCTCAGCCGGGCGAAACACCGCTGGCTTATCTGCGTGATCACTGGAAACGGTGGATTACTGAGGGAGCGCTGTATTACGGCATCGTTTTTGGCGCTTTGGGCTTATATATGATATGGAACAAACTAGCCTTCGGGACATCCTCGCCCGTCAGCGGTCAGATCAAACAATGGTGGGCATCTTTGCCGGGCCGTGCCTACGGCGGCTCGACCCGCAATCCGCTCTCCTTCTTTGGTATCAATTACATCGGTGAAGCCAATGCCTGGAATCCGGTATCCAGGATATTGGGAGGCTGGTCTGAAAGTCTATATGGACTGAACGTTGAAGATGAATGGCGCTACCTTATCGTTCTCTCACTTCTGGCAGTCCTCTTCTATCTTGTTTTGCTTACCAACCGAAAAAAGGCAAAGACCGCCATCACCCTGATGGGCATTGTCCCGCTGCTGAGCAGCGCCTGGCTGCAGGCACCTTACTATCATGCGATTGGATATGCCGCCTATAAGGAATGGTACTGGGTCAGCCAATTGGTGATTATCGTTCTAACATTAAGCCTGATGGCAGGCATGCTCTATAAAATACTCCCTACATTTCGCTACAGGCAGATTGTTGCGTGGATTCTGGCAGCCTACCTGGGGCTGAATATGGGCACACCCTATTGGAAGAGCATACACGATTCGATGCCCTATGGCTATTGGCCGCCTGATGCACCCTATATGGATATTCCGCCGCTACTGGAAGAACATACCGAGCCAGGCAGTATCATTGGGATGACCGGCGGGGGGAACGCCGGCTACTTCATTCAAAACCGCACAATTATCAATATGGATGGGCTGATCAACAGTTATCCCTATTTTGAGGCACTTAAGGCCAGGCAGGCAGGCGCGTATCTCGAAAAGATAGGTATGGATTATGTCCTCGCAAATCCAACGATCCTGGATCAGCAGCCCTACAAGGGCCAGTTCAATGAATATATGGATCCGCTTCGCGTCTCCTATGGCGGAAAGCGGCTTATGCGTTATGGTGCTCCATGAAAATGGATCAGAGCCCGCTTCTCCCCAAGCCTGAGTTTGTTACCGCGATCGAGCGGGAACATGCCTAAGAGACGACCTTTTGGTGTAACCCTGTTCCTATGGCTGGTGTTAAGTCTATCAGTGTGGGGCGCGATTCGACTGCTCGCTGCCCTGCGCTGGTGGGATGTACTTTATGAATTCAGTGCGCGCCTCAGCCCGCTGTATTTATCCATAACGGGAGCAGGCTGGACTCTCACGGGACTTATGCTCATGTGGAGCATATGGAGCAAAAAAACGTGGGCGCGTTGGGCAATCCCTGTATCCATCGGCCTCTGGCTGGTGGAATACTGGATCGAGCGGTTGTTTTTTCAAGCGCCAAGAGCTAACCTGCCTTTTGCGTTAATCACATCAGCGCTGTTGTTGAGCTTAACGATAGCCATTACCTTTAATCGAAACACCAAGCACTTCTTTACGAGAAGCGAGGAACATGAGCAACCAAACGAAGGCACAACATTTGCGTGAACAGAAAGTCAAATCACGCCTGGGCGGTGGCCCTGAACGGATTGAAGCACAACACAAAAAGGGACGCCTGACCGCACGTGAGAGGATCGATCTCTTGCTCGACAAAGGTTCGTTCCGTGAAGTAGATGCGTTCGTCCAACACCGCACACATGACTTTGATCTTGACAGGCAAAAATACATGAGCGATTCCGTTGTGACAGGCTGGGGCACAATCGAAGGCCGTCTGGCTTACGTCTTCTCTCAGGATTTCACTGTATTTGGAGGAAGCCTCGGGGAAGTACATGCAGAGAAAATCTGCAAGATCATGGATATGGCGATGAAAAACGGCGCGCCCGTCATTGGCTTGAATGATTCGGGCGGGGCGCGCATCCAGGAAGGCGTGGTGGCGCTGGGTGGGTATGCCGATATTTTCCTGCGCAACACGATGGCTTCAGGTGTGATCCCGCAAATCTCAGCCATCATGGGACCCTGCGCGGGCGGCGCAGTGTATTCCCCGGCGTTAACCGATTTCATTTTCATGGTCAGGAATTCTTCATACATGTTCGTCACCGGGCCCGATGTAGTGAAAACCGTGACTCACGAGGAAGTCTCGTTCGAAGACTTGGGTGGTGCCAGTGTTCATTCAGAGAAGTCGGGTGTCTGTCATATGGCAGCTGATAGTGAAGGAGATGCACTCTACCTCATCCGCAAGCTGCTTGGATATCTGCCTCAGAATAACATGGAAGACCCACCCTTCATGATCGGGGGCGATGACCCGCTCCGCATGGATGAGGCGCTGGATACAATGATCCCTGACGAGCCGGGAAAGCCCTACGACATAAAGGATGTTATCCGCCTGGTTGTGGATAATGGACAATTCTTCGAAGTCCATGAAAACTATGCTCAGAACGTGGTAGTCGGATTTGCGCGGCTCGGAGGGCATTCTGTCGGTATCGTCGCTAACCAACCATCGGTGCTGGCGGGTGTGCTGGATATTGACGCGTCCGAAAAAGCTGCGCGCTTCGTCCGCTTCTGTGACTCATTCAATATCCCGATCATTACCTTTGTGGATGTGCCGGGTTTCCTGCCTGGCACCGTCCAGGAACATCATGGCATCATCCGTTCAGGGGCGAAATTGTTATATGCCTATTGCGAAGCAACCGTGCCAAAATTAACCGTGATCACACGCAAGGCGTATGGCGGCGCGTACGACGTGATGTCTAGCAAGCACATTCGTGGTGATTTGAACCTGGCATGGCCATCGGCTGAGATCGCGGTGATGGGACCGGATGGCGCGGTCAGTATCATCTTCCGCAAAGAGCTCGAAAAGGCAAGAGACCGTGTCAGCAAGAAGGCCGAACTTGTAGCCGAATATCGCGAGAAGTTTGCCAGCCCATACGTTGCGGCGGAACGCGGCTATATCGACGATGTCATCGAGCCCAGAGAAACTCGCCCCCGTTTGATCAACGCGCTCGAAATGCTCAGCAATAAGCGCGATGCCAACCCTGCCAAGAAGCATGGGAATATTCCGTTGTAAGAATGTCATTGCGAGCAAAGCGAAGCGATCTCAAGTATGAAGAGATTGCCACGCCGGGCTTAAGCCCTCCTCTCAATTACAAATGGTGAGGTGCCATGTTCAGTAAAGTTTTGGTTGCAAATCGTGGAGAGATTGCCGTACGCATCATTCGCGCCTGCCGCGAGCTCGGCATTGAGACGGTAGCTGTTTATTCGGAGGCCGACCGTCACGCATTACATGTACGCTATGCGGACGAGGCTTATTTGTTGGGACCCGCGCCTTCCCGTGAATCGTATCTACGCGCGGATAAGATCATTGAGATTGCCCGCAAGTGTGGCGCGGATGCCGTACATCCCGGTTACGGATTCCTGGCAGAGCGTGAGGATTTCGTAGCCTCCTGCCTGGATGCGGGGATTGCTTTCATCGGCCCCAAGCCATCCTCCATTGCGGCAATGGGCGACAAAGCTGAAGCGCGCGCCACGGTCATCAAGGCGGGCGTGCCGATTGTCCCTGGTACCGAAGATGTGGGGAACATGACCGATGATGAATTGCTCGCAAAAGCCCCACAGATCGGATTCCCTTTGTTGATCAAAGCCACAGCAGGCGGCGGCGGGAAAGGCATGCGGGAAGTAAAAAGCCTGGAGGATATGCCAACCCTCCTGCAGTCCGCGCGACGAGAGGCGGAGTCCTCTTTTGGCGACGGGAATGTCTATTTGGAGAAACTCGTTGAAGGTGCGCGGCACATCGAGATCCAAATCCTGGCAGATAAACAGGGCGATGTCATCCATTTGGGGGAACGCGAATGCTCGCTACAACGCCGCCATCAAAAGCTAGTGGAAGAGGCACTCTCGCCTGCCCTGGATAATGAACTGCGCGAAAAGATGGGAAGTGTGGCGGTGAAAGCTGCGAAGGCAGTAGATTATGTCAATGCAGGCACGATCGAATTCCTGCTCGATAAGGATAAGAACTTTTATTTTCTGGAAATGAACACGCGTTTGCAGGTGGAGCACCCGATCACCGAGATGATCACCGGCATTGATATTGTGAAGGAGCAGATCCGCATCGCACGCGGGCGCACCTTGAGCTACAAACAGGAGGAGGTGATCTTCAAGGGTCATGCGATCGAATGCCGCATCAATGCGGAAGATCCGTATAACAACTTCCTGCCCTCCACCGGGCGTATCACCCATAGCCTCATCCCCACTGGTCCGGGCGTACGCGTGGACACGGGTGTGTACCCTGGCTTTGAGATCACCCCGTTTTATGACCCGATGATCGCAAAGTTGATCGTGTGGGGTGAGACGCGTGCCCAGGCCATCCTGCGCATGCGACGCGCCCTCGAAGAGTACCGCATTGTCGGAGTGAGGACCAATATTCCCTTCCACCAGACCCTGATGGACTCGCACCGCTTCATGGGTGGTCAATATGATACGCGCTTTGTAGAGGAACGATTTTCCATGGATGAGACCGAGGAAAGCCGTGAAAATTACGCGGAGATCGCGGCGATTTTGGCAACCCTGGTTGCACACCGCGAGGCAGAACGCTCCGCCCAGATCGTACAACGCAACGAACGTGACACAAGCAACTGGAAATGGGTCGGCCGCTGGGAGAGAATGCATAGATAACGCTTTTGTTCACGGCGTCATCCCCGGCGCCGAGGACGGCGCCTCGAGCATATAGCATGCAGTAAATAAACATATGAAATATATAACCACAGTTGGTGACAAGGAATATCTCGTTGAGATCATGGATGAAAAACGCATCAGCATCAACGGGAAAATATATCAAGTGGATTTTGAATCCGTAAGCGGCCAGCCTGTCTATTCATTGATCGTTGATGGCAAGTCTCACGAATCGTATGTGCAGCAGGGGGACGACAACTGGCAGGTGTTGCTGCGCGGGCGTTTGTATCCAGTCACTGTTGAAGATGAACGCGAAAAACGTTTGCGTGCCGCGGCAGGCAGTGGCGTTGCAGAATCCGGCGAATTCCACCTCAAGGCGCCCATGCCAGGGCTTGTGGTCGCCATCCCGGTCGAGGAGGGCCAGCAGATCAAAAAAGGGCAGGTCATATTGATTCTCGAATCCATGAAAATGCAGAACGAGCTCAAATCGCCGCGCGATGGGACAATGGGCCGCGTTCGCGTCAAGGTGGGCGAAAGCGTCGAACAAAAACAGACGATGCTGAGCGTGTTGTAAATGGCAAATACCGGACTGGAAACAGAAGCCAAGTTTTATGTGCTTAACTTAACGCAGATCGAAATACATCTTCAAGATTTGGGGGCGCGTTTGATCCAAGGAAGAGTACTAGAGACGAACATCCGCTTCGACCTGCCCGACGCCCGCCTCCAGTCCGACCGGCGCGTCCTGCGCCTGAGACGCGACACCGAGGCGCGCCTTACCTATAAAAGCGCAAGCACAAATGAGCAAGGGGTCCTACGCCGAACTGAAATTGAATTCAGGGTGGAGGATTTTGAAAAGGCAAAACAATTCCTGGAAGCGCTTGATTATCAACCCATCTTCTATTATGAAAAGTATCGCACCACGTACCAACTGGATGGGATTTTCATTATGCTCGATGAATTGCCCTATGGCAATTTCGTTGAGATAGAAGGGGAAACGATTGAATCGATTCGACACGTCTCAGATGCCCTCAACTTGAAATGGAAGACGGCGATCGGAACGAGTTATTCCGCCCTTTTCAGGCGTGTCAGCAAAACCCTCAATCTATCATTTCAGGATTTATCGTTTGAAAAATTTTCTGAAATCCAGGTTTCCTCTGCGGACTTAGGTATCCAGGTAGCAGATGAAATGACCTGATCCATCGAATACTCACGCAGCCATCTTTTGAATTTTCTCCACACGCCATTGAAAATCAACTCAAAACAACGTATACTGGTACTGCTTGCCTAATTCCCCTTGCTAAAGAAAGGATCCGCACCATGCACAAGCATTCCGGCATCAACTGCTTCATTCCTCCCCATATTTTGAAAAACATAGCCACGAAGGGCACTGAGAGTCAGAAGGTCTTGGCCATCGACACACTCAAGATCTCTGCACAAATGCGCGGCAGACGACAGGCCCTTGCGGATTTTTCAGCCGCAACGTTCCGTGTGGCTGCGGGAGGCAAGGATCGTATTGTTTATGATGCAAAGAACGGATCCAGCCTTCCGGGGGCGATTGTGCGCAGGGAGGGAGAGGCCGCCAGCGCGGATGTGGCAGTTAACGAGGCGTATGACGGCAGCGGCGTCACCTACGATCTATACAATGATGTCTATAAAAGGAATTCCATCGATGCCAGCGGAATGCGTCTTGATTCAACGGTCCATTACCGGACGGGATATGACAACGCTTTCTGGGACGGCGAGCAAATGGTCTATGGTGATGGAGATGAAAACCTGCCTGTTGACGAGCGTCTCTTCAACCGCTTCACGATCGCGCTGGATGTTATTGGCCATGAATTGACTCATGGTGTCACCCAGTTCGAAGCAAAGTTAACCTACTTTCAGCAACCTGGAGCTTTGAACGAATCCATGTCAGATGTGTTTGGGTCGCTTGTAAAGCAATATCAACTCGCGCAGACTGCCGCCCAAGCAGACTGGATCATCGGCGCGGGCCTGCTGACAGCAAACGTGAACGGAGTCGGCATCCGGTCGATGAAAGCTCCCGGGACAGCGTATGACGATCCCGTGCTTGGCAAGGACCCGCAGCCTGCGCACATGAAGGATTACGTCACCACGATCAGCGATAACGGGGGCGTTCACATCAATTCCGGGATCCCCAACCATGCCTTTTATATTACTGCAGTTGAGCTTGGCGGGAACGCATGGGAGAGAGCGGGGCAGATCTGGTACGTTACTCTGAAAGATAAACTTACCGCAGATTCCAAGTTTCAGGACTGCGCGAACCTGACCTATCAGGTAGCAGGAGAATTATTTGGCGCGGGTAGCATCGAGCAGCAGGCTGTAAAAAAGGGCTGGGCGGAGGTTGGCCTGACCGTAGCTGGAGGTGGTCCCCCGCCTCCACCGGAACCCGGCGGGTGTCTCGCCGCGTTACTCCGGCTTTTGGGTGCCGCGCCCTCCAGATAAGGAGGAGAAGATGAAAGTAGAACGGATCACATTTGAGCGCTCAGGCGGATTCGCAGGGATGCACAACGTGGTTAATATTGATCCGCGAGACCTGCCCAAGGAACAGGCCGAGGCTTTACTGGAACGGCTCGATGAGCTGGATTTTGATAAATTACCTGCACAGGCAATGAAAAAGCCATCCATGCCGGATGAGATTACTTATCGAATAACAGTTGAGACAAAGGACGGGGAACACACAGTGGTCACCGGAGATACTTCTGCGCCTGAGGAAATGCAGGAACTAATTCAGATGCTAAGTCGCATTGCGCGAAAGCAGGCGCAAAACAAGAAGTAACGCAGAAGGCCTCCGAGCAGTCCACCACTCGGAGGCTTTCATTTTTCTCTAATCATACGCTCAAGCCGCTCTCCCCGGTACTCTGGCATGGCCGGGGCCAGGGAGAGGTCGGGTCACAATTTTTCCCTTAATTCGTTTAACTGTATAAAGCCAGTTTTATTCAACAGGTGGGCACAACTACGTATTCCACTCACCGTTTCCGCGAAATCTCCAAACGTGATTGTGCCTGATTACGCGCAAAAAACGAAATGCTGGTTTGGTTATTAACCCTTTATTCTATGAA
>DASWKT010000080.1:0-4876 GCA_036396515.1 Anaerolineales bacterium
TGGGGCCGGCGCGGCTCTATCGCGAGTAAAAGCTCCGACCTTATTAATCGTAGGTGCTTATGATAAGACGGTTATTCAGTTGAATAAGGAAGCGCTGGCACTGATGCCCCAAGAAACCGAAAAACGATTGGTGATCGTACCTGGAGCCTCCCACCTGTTTGAAGAATCTGGAACGCTTGAGTATGCAGCACGTCTGGCACGGGATTGGTTCCAGGAACATTTGAGCCGGGTGAGTGTTGGCTAAATTCCGATAGGGCGAATCAAAAGGAGTTGATCTGTTACGAGATCGAACAGAAACACACGCGCCTGAAGCCCTGGTCCAGGAAGCCCGTCAGATTGCTCATCCGTTTAGAACTACCGAAGACCTGGATCCCCTCCTGGAGCGGATCGGGGAGGTCCGCTTTGTCCTGTTGGGTGAAGCATCTCACGGAACGTCGGAATATTATCAGTGGCGTGCCCGAATCAGCAGGCGTTTGATCACCGAAAAGGGATTCAGCTTTGTGGCCGTCGAGGGGGATTGGCCGGATTGCTATCGCGTCAATCGCTATGTCAAAGGATATCCAGACGCAGGAAAATCCGCCAGGGACGTTTTGCAGGAGTTCAAACGCTGGCCCACCTGGATGTGGGCAAACTGGGAAATTGTGGCCTTCGCAGAGTGGATGCATAAATACAACAAAAACAGATCAAATAAAGCTGGTTTCTATGGCCTGGACGTTTATAGCCTATGGGAGTCTATGGAATCGATCCTGAATTACCTGGAGAAAAAAGATCCGCAAGCCGCTCAGACTGCCCGTCAGGCCTATCAATGCTTTGAACCGTATGGAGAAGATCCGCAATCGTATGCCTGGAGCACCCGCATGGTCCCTGAAGATTGTGAAGATGAAGTGATCGTCCTCCTGCTCGAAATGCAGTGACGCGCAGGCCGTTATAATGGCGATCCTGAAGCGGGTTTCAACGCGGAGCAGAATGCGCTGGTCATCAAAAACGCAGAGCGCTATTACCGTGCCATGGTTCGCAGCGATTCCGGGTCATGGAATGTGCGCGATCAGCACATGATGGAAACGCTCGACCGTTTAATGGATTTTCACGGCCCAAGAGCGAAAGGGATCGTCTGGGCACACAACACCCATATCGGTGATGCCCGCTATACGGATATGGCCCGGGCGGGAATGTTCAACATCGGTCAATTGGCGCGGGAGGAGCATGAAAGCGAGGGCGTGGTGCTGGCAGGCTTTGGTTCACATCACGGCAGTGTCATCGCCGGGAAGTCCTGGGGTGCGCCGATGGAACGCATGAAGGTCTCGGACGCACGCATGGGCAGTTGGGAGGATGTGCTCCACCAGGCCAGCGCGGACGATGAACTCCTTCTATTCGATCAAAGTTCAATTTCCGATGAATTCAGAAAACCACGCGGCCACCGTGCGATTGGCGTCGTCTATCAACCGGAATTGGAGAGTTACGGCAATTATGTTCCAACCGTCCTTCCCAAGCGCTACGACGCCTTTTTGTATCTTGACGAAACGGAAGCGCTACATCCTCTTCACATTGAGCCTGAAGAGCTGAATCCTCCCGCTACCTATCCCTGGGGATTTTAAGAAAATACTGGCGGAGTTTGACCACTCGCCACCCGCGCTGCCGAAGTGGTAGTAATTGATAAATAGTAAGCAGTCAGCCCGTCTCGATGAGAGACAGGTTTTTGATTTCAATCAAAGTTCTGATTATAATGACGTAGAATGGAGTCAAGGAGAAAATAAATGGCAATTATCGCTATGTTTTACGGTATCATCGTTTCGATGTACTTCTTCGATAGCCGAAGGCATAAACTGCCGCACATCCATGTCAAGTATCAGGGTGAAGAAGCCGTTCTTTCCATCCCCGAAGGCGAAGTGCTGGAAGGGAAAATCAACAACAAGAAATTGCGCCTCGTTCAGGCATGGATTGAAATCCATCATGAAGAATTAATGGCAGACTGGGAACTTGCCAGTCAAGGTGAAACTGTTTTCAAGATCGATCCACTCAAGTAGGTGTAATATGAATCCAAGAGTTACTAAAGTTCGTCCAAATCCAGATCACACAATCACACTAACCTTTGCAAACGGCGAAGTACGCCGCTTTGATGTTAAACCCTATTTAGATAAAGGTATCTTTCGAGAATTGAGTGACTTGCAGAATTTCAATACCGTAAAACCATTTCTCGGAAGCATCCAATGGCAGGGCGGACAGGACTTTTGTCCCGATACTCTTTATCTGGATAGTGAACCAGAGGCAGAATTGCAAGCCAACGCCACCGCATGAAACAGGAGCCCGTCTCGATAAGAGGCGGGTTTTGTTTTAGAAAGATGTATAATTTTCAAATCAATTAGCCAATATTTTAGAAGTGAGTTTCCATGGACAAACTGATTTTCGCAACCGAGCAAGGCATTGTGATCTGTGAACGTGAAGGCGAAACGTGGCGTGAGTCTGCGCGCGGGCTGGCAGATCAGCACACCACAAGCGTCATCGCCCGCGAAGGCGTGATCCTTGCTGGTACGGAAAATGGCATCTTTCGCTCCGATGATGAAGGCAGAACCTGGGAAGAAGCAAGCAATGGCCTGACCGCGCGGCATATCCGCTGGATGGCATTTCACCCCGATATTTCTGATTTCGAGTTTGCGGGCACAGAACCAGCCAATATTTTTATCTCACATGATGGCGGTGAATCCTGGCGCGCCTGTGACGAAGTCGCGCAACTGCGAGATAAATTCAAATGGTCTCTACCCTATTCACCGGAAGCAGGTTGTGTGCGCGGATTTGCCTTCCATGGGTCACGAGCCTATGCCGCGGTCGAGGTAGGAGGTTTACTTCGTTCAGACGATAGCGGCGAAACATGGCAACTCGCCGAGGGAAGCGATGGAAATCCTTCTTTTGAAGGTCCGCCAGAGCCATTCGTTTACCCTGATGTTCACTCAATCGAAGCTCATCCGTCCTCGCCTGATCTGGTCTACGCGCCTACCGGTGGTGGATTCTATCGCTCGAATGATGGAGGCAAAACCTGGCAGCTGTTCTACGATTGCTATTGCCGAGGGGTCTGGGTGGATCCACGTGACCCAGATCACATGATTTTAGGCCCTGCCGATTACGTGGATAGCAATGGCCGCATCGAAGAGTCTCATGACGGTGGCCAGAGTTGGTCCCTAGCCTCGAACGGGCTCAAAGTCCCGTGGCGACGAGGCATGGTGGAACGATTCTTTCAAGCTGACAATGAGTTGTTCGCCGTCTTATCGAACGGTCAACTACTCAGTGCCCCTCTCTCCACTCTGGAATGGCATCGTATCCTCCCAAACATCAATGATGTAAATGCAATTACAAGGATGGTTTGATAAGGAGAAAATTAATTATGCGAGTCGCTGTTATCTCTGATATGCATGGGAATGACGTGGCTTTCGAAGCGGTGGAACTCGATATGCGAGGACAAAAGATCGATCAAGTCGTGTGCCTCGGGGATGCCATTCAAGGCGGACCACAACCTGCAGCTGTCGTTCAACGTCTTCGCGGATTGAACTGTCCTGTTGTGATGGGAAACGCCGACGCATGGTTAATCAGTGGTGTGGAAACGGCTGACGAAGGTATCCCACCTGAACGTCTCAAAAAGATGGGAGAGATTCGAACCTGGTCATTATCACAACTCGCCGAAGACGACCGTGCCTTTATTGCAGATTTCCAACCCACAGTCACAGTAAATCTTGAAGATGGCCTCGACCTCTTGTGCTTCCATGGTTCTCCCACTTCATTTGATGACATTATCCTACCTGCCGCGCCAGAAGAAGAATTCCAGAAATTCCTCGGTCCGTATGCTGATCATATCTTGACTGGCGGCCACACCCACGCCCAGCAAATACGGCGAAATGGCGAGCATTTTTTCTTCAATCCTGGCAGCGTCGGTTTTGCTTACAGCCACAATCAACCCGACGGTCAATTCCATGCCGACCCATGGGCGGAATATGCGATCTTGACTACTGAGAACGGTCAGACCAGCCTGGAGTTTCGCCGCCTCCCTTTTGATGTGCGGGAACTTGTACGTATCTATCGTGAAAGCGGGCGACCATTTGCCGATGAGGCAATTGCACAATATCAAAGATAACCCTGTGAATCAAAAGAGCCCCGCGAAACGCGGGGCTCTTTTTTGTCTAACTAGTTGCTCATTGTGACGTTGCTTGCCTGGGGTCCCTTAGGACCTTGCTCAACGTTGAACTCAACCTTTTGGCCTTCTTGCAGGTTACGGAAACCGTCGCCTTGAATAGCGGAGAAATGGACGAAAACGTCCTTTCCGCCTTCGCGCTCGATAAAGCCGAAGCCCTTGTCACCATTGAACCACTTTACGGTACCGGTTATACGTTCAGACATTGTATTTGCCTCCTTTGGCAATTTTAAAAATTTAGGTGTTCTGTTTAGTTCCATCGGAGGGCAAAACAAAACAACTCACGTATCAAACCGTGAGTTGTTGGCATTTGTACTTCCAATACGAACTTACTGTTATCCTACAAAAAGAAGGATAACACACTAACACGAATGAGTCAAACAATATTCATTAGCAATAATTAAGGTTACAGAGATAGCAAGGGACGAATTCTCTTAGTGCTATAATCCCTCCCACGTATGAACTTCCTCATCACCGGAGCCGCGGGATTCCTCGGCTCTTCGCTTGCCAACCAGCTCTCCCGCGAGGGACATCAAGTGCGCGGGCTCGACGATCT
Organism: Anaerolineales bacterium; assembly: GCA_036396515.1. Classification (GTDB taxonomy): domain Bacteria; phylum Chloroflexota; class Anaerolineae; order Anaerolineales; family Villigracilaceae; genus Defluviilinea. Next base: position 4,734 of record DASWKT010000080.1, read on the forward strand.
ATCCACGGGCGACCCTCAGGCGCTGGGGCCAGATGTCCATTTTACACGCGGGGATGTGAGTGACCGCCCCAAGTTGTGGACTCTCCTGCAAGAGGTGGATGTCGTTTATCACCTGGCAGCGCGCGTCTCGGTGCCTGAATCTA
>DASWKT010000081.1:0-4449 GCA_036396515.1 Anaerolineales bacterium
ATCATCAATGTATGGACAAGACGGAACACACCGAGCAGAGCGATCAATTCGCCGAAGCCCCAGCCGCCGATGGTTTCGGTGTTGTTGAAGATAATGCTCAAACTGAGCAATTCCCAACCCAGCCACATGATGTTGAGCAGAATATTGACGAGCGTATCTGCGCGATACGCCAGTGCCAGTTGAACATTAACTTTCAAGAATGCGGAGAGTAATTTCAGTGTGCGCAATATTTACGCTCCCACCGCTGAAAAGCGTTTTACGCCGTTGTGCCATACCCAGTTGAATATTGCGATGGAAACAAACAGCCAAATGACTCCCATCACATATCCTTGCACGATTTGCGCGCTGGATAACTTTCCCAATATTAACTGAATAGGGTAGTATATAAGCAGTTGGAACGGCAGATATTGGGCAATATCCTGAATGAGTTTTGGCATGAGCGTAAGCGGCACGAATTGACCTGAGAACAATAGGATGAGCGCGTAATAGAATTCATGAATCGAATACACGCGCGTCGTCCAGAACGCGAGGGCGGTGATCGCTGCCGAAAGCAGGAAGCCAATAAAGAAGCCCATCATCATGGCAGGGATGGCAAGTAAAATGCCACTTAGTGTTATGTTACTAAAATCAGGCCTGAACAGAAAAAACAAAATGATCCAGATTGGGGTTAGCCCCATGATCGTCAGGCCTTTAAAGGCAATGTTGTTGACCAGTGCATTGGTGAGCATGGGATGGACGGGGCGTATCAATTCGCCTGAAAGAGTTCCGTCTTGTATTTTGTATGCAAAGGTGTGAATGACGATGTTGCTTGTGATCTGGTCGACGATCAGGAGCGTCATGTAATAAGTTATGAAGTCATTGGCTGTGAACCCGTTCACGTTCCCTTTGGTGTTGGCGATGCTGGTCCACACGGCCAGGTAGATGATGGGAGAGACCAGCCAGTAGAGCAGGTACATGATCAGGTTGGCGCGATATTGCCATTGTTCCGCCCAGTTGACCTGCCAGAATCTTTGGAAGATTTTTAACATGAGGTCACCTTATTGATTAAACGCCTGCTCGATGACATCTTCGATGGGTGGATCTGTGATGGTGATGTCGTGGATGGGCAGGTCAGCCAGAAGTCGGGACGTGACGCGAGTGACATCCTCCGCTTGGACCTGAATATATTGCTTCTCCCAATCCTCCTCGTTTTGAACGGGGGTGCCATATTTGGTCAGGTCATGCGAATTGACTTCTGCCAGCCTTACACCGATCAATTTGAATGGGGCAATCTTGCGCGAGAGATCGCCGATGCCGCCGTCATATTTCAGCTTGCCATGATGGATGATAATAATGCGCTCACACAACGCGGTCACATCTGCCATGTAGTGGCTGGTAAGCAGAATGGTCGCGCCTGTGCGTTTGTTATATTCACGCAGGAATTCACGGATGCGCGCCTGACCTGTGATGTCGAGCCCGATGGTAGGCTCATCGAGAAACAAAACTTTGGGACGATGGAGCAATCCCGCCGCGATCTCACACTTCATGCGCTCGCCAAGTGAAAGATTGCGCACGGGCTTTTTCATCAGCGGTTCAAGCTCAAGCAGATCATCCAGTTCCTTGTAAGTCAGTTTGTATTCCTCATCAGGAAGGCGATAGATGGCCTGGTTGAGCAGGAACGAATCCGCAGCGGGGATGTCCCAGGACAGTCGGTTGCGTTGTCCCATGACAAGGGTCATCGAACGCAAATAGTCAGTCTTTAGTTCCCATGGCGTGAAGCCAAGAACTTCTGCTTTGCCGCCGGTTGGATGAAGCAAGCCGGAAAGCATTTTGAGGGTGGTCGTTTTGCCAGCTCCATTCGGGCCGAGAAAACCGACGATTTCTCCCCGCGCGATCTTGAAATTTACCTGTTGCACAGCCTTCACATCTTTGTACTTGCGCTTGAAGAAACTGCGCACCGCCGCGCCAAACCCACCTTCGCGCTCCGGCACTTGGTAGGTCTTGCTTAGATTTTCGACCGAAATAGTTTCTGGGGGCATAGAAATTGCTCCTGTGGTAAGGAGTGATTCTATCATTATTAGAACAAAGGTGCTAGATAGAGTTTGTGTTGGTCATGTTCCATACTACAAAATCAATAGATTGATAAAGGAACTTTCTCGATGATTTAACGTCAACTAGAGAAAACAAATGACGCGGAGTAAAAATGAAAAAACAAGCTCTCTATTTTCTTACGATGTTTTTGCTGGCTGGCATCATGCTCAGCGCCTGTTCTGGCGGAACATCAGCTTCTTTGACGGGAACCTGGAAACTGGTCTCCTACGGGTCTCCAGCCAATCTGACTCCCGCCGCGGCTGATGTCGATACATCCGTTATCTTTGGTGAGGATGGAACAATTAGTGGAAATGTGGGTTGTAACAATTTTGGTGGAGATTACAAGGTGGATGGAGATAAACTCACTTTTGGATCAATTTCGTCGACCCTGATGATGTGCGCGGATCCTGCCATCGGTGATCAGGAAAGCGCTGTGCTCAACACGTTAACTGAAACGGTGACTTTTGTGATCGATGGTGACACTCTTACACTTACGTCTGCGGATGGCCGTTCCGTTGTGGTGCTTGCAAGAAAATAAACAGGCAAAATCATCATGGAGCCAGAGACTTATCAGCTCTGGCTCTTTTGTTATTCAATTTATCTGTTGCTGAATTCCGATACCCGATACCAGATATCTACATTCACCTGGATTGTCTTGCTATGTTGAATCTCCATGCCCAGGCTGGGTTCGTCAGCAACAGCGGCGCGTGACTTCATTCCCATCTCCATTGCCTGAAAAGGCATGCGTGGCCTTTCTTCATCGAATGTGCCTTCCATAAAGTCATACACACCCAAAAGTTTAACACCCAACGCCGATGCTACCTGCTGAGCTTTCGCTTTCACCTTGGTAATTGCGGCTTCCAGCCCACGTTCCTGGGCGGACTCTTCGGGATATTTCCATTCAATTCGTTCAAGGATCGCGTTCTTTTGAGATGCGATTATATCCAGCAGGTCGGCAATTTGTTCGACCTTCTCAGATCTGATTCGTAGACGATAGATCGCGCTGGATGATTTGAGCACTGTACCGCTTGAGGATTCAATGTGAACGCCCAATAACTGTACCGCTTCAGAGCTCAGCCCAAAGCTGGTCAGCGCTTCGACGAGCTGGCTCACCTCTCTGGCTTTTTTCATGGCTTCGTTGCCGCTGACGACAGACGAGCCGCGCACGGTCACGAACAGGTTGGCATGAGATGCAAAGATTTCCTCGCGATGGGTTGCCGAAACTTTGATCGTATCTGGTTTAGTATCCATATATTAACTCCTCTTTGTCATTGCGAGCCGTAGGCGAAGCAACACCTGCGCTGCGCGCAGGAGCAAGTGTCTTCAACACGACGGGAGATTGCTTCGTCGGGACGATCGCCCTCCTCGCAATGACATCTAGTATTAAGTGACAGTTAATCGTTGTTTTGGATATTTCTCATATCGTTTTTCTTCTGCAGCTTTACGAATTCTATCAAACCCTTCCCAAATATCTGCAAATGAAATATATAACGGTGCGAAGCCGAGACGAATATTATCGGGCTCACGGAAATCAGGGATGACGTTCATCTCTTCGATCAGAGCGCGGTTGATGCGGTAGCCTTCCTCGTGGCGGATGCTGATGTGTGAGCCGCGCCTGGCAGAGTCACGCGGGGAGCCAAGAGAAAAGCCCAATGGTGCAAGCAGGTGATCGGTCAGAAATGAGGCGTAGTCCGTCATCAAAATGGATTTGGCGCGCAGTGCATCCATCCCCGCGTTGAGGAGAGGAGTCAAAGCTTCTTCCATCGCAAGCATCGAGAGCATTGGCGCGGTACCAGCCAAAAATCGTTGGACACCTGGCGCAGGTTTGTAATCAAGGTCAAACTCAAACGGCTGCATCTGTCCCCACCATCCCCAGATGGGAGATATTGCATAGCGTTGCAATGACCTGTTAACGTAAAGGAACGAGGGTGCGCCCGGGCCCCCATTGAGATATTTGTAGGTACAACCAATGGCGAAATCAACGTTACATTTGTCGAGTTCGATGGGCACTGCGCCAGCGGAGTGACTCAAGTCCCACAATACGAGCGTACCGTTGCGATGCGCGAGTTGCGTGATGTGTGCCATATCGTAAAGATAGCCGCTTTTGAAGGTGACATGCGATAGCGTAACCAGGGCCGTGTCTTCAGTGATGGCAGCTTCGAGCGCGGCGAGATCGGGTGTGATGTCATCATCCGGTGCACCAATTCGAATTATTTCGTGACGATTCCCAAGCAAGTTGACTATACCTTGCAGGACATATAAATCAGAGGGGAAGTTCAACGTATCGGTAATGATGCGTTTCCTTTCCGGATTAAGGGTCAACGCGGCGGTGGCGAGTTTGAACAAGTTGATCGAGGTCTGGTCGCCGACAACAACCTG
>DASWKT010000082.1:0-5894 GCA_036396515.1 Anaerolineales bacterium
CCAGATGACCAGTCCGATGTTCAATATTAATCCGCTTACCCAGGTAAAGCGGACGAGTGGGCTTTCCCATGCCTGCGTGATAACAAAGGATGGGTAAACTGATTTTGGTTCTGCGGGAAGCAGACTCCCCATTTCGGTCGCGCGCGCAAAGGTCCGGATAAGGGAATTTGCATCTTTTGGAGAAATCGCAAAAATACGTTTTGCTGTCGCGACAAGGATCATGTTTCGCGAATCAGAGGCCATGAATTCGACCAGACCCAGGTCAGAATGACGGCGTGTCCCCAGGATCGCGCCAGGCAGGCGAAAGCGTGGCAGGGACAGTGGGTGAGTCAGGTCTGTGGCAGGGCGCACCCATTCCACATCGGTAAGAGGAATATCCTCCACGCGCAGTCCCCACAACATGGCGAGGCTGTCGCGATCAATATAGTAATCCGCGCGCAGGAGAGCGTAGGCCCGATAACCCAGGAAGGGAATGGGTGCAAAGGCAAGGATGCCTATCAATAGATAGTTGACGAACATGGGTCCCATTTGCACGCGTGTAAGATTTATGAATCCCCATGTGGCAATGCCAGCCAGCGCGAGGATGATAATCCCGTGTATCACCAGACCGAATCTCTTGGCGGGTGGGAAATGTCCGACTTTCGTGTTGATCATTCCTGGAGAACCCCACGACTTTCCAGATAATAAGAAATTCGATTTGCCAAATTCGGCTGAGAAATTGGGTAATGCTGATCTTCGTATGCTTGTATGCGATTGAGAAGGTTACTTATCTGTTCGGGATCAAAGGACTTGTCATCAACTGCAAATAGCCGCTCGACTTCTTTGAAAGCAGTCAGATATTCTTCTTCAGTTTGAATAGATTTAGATGCCATTCTTTTCAGATAGTTCGGCAACAATATGCTGGATTGAAATGAGTGTGATTTCTTTTGCAGTTCTCATTTTCAATTCTACCATTCCCTCTTTGATGCCTTTTTCTCCGACTGTGATCCTGATTGGACAGCCGATCAAATCCGCGTCGTTGAACTTGACGCCTGCGCGCTCATCACGGTCATCGAATAAAACCGAAATTCCCGCGTTTTGCAGAGTGTCATAAATTGATTCAGCGGTGGCGCGCGTGTTTGTCTCTCTTCCAGGAACGTGCATGAGATATACGTCAAATGGCGCGGCAGGGTGAGGGAGGGCCAGACCCTTGTCATCATGATAGGATTCGGCGAGGGCAAGCAGAATATTTTCAAAATCATACCCTTTGCGGGTAGTCAAATTAATAACAGATATAACAGAAAGAGAGTTCCCACAGTTGGAACATGTATCTCCTGCCTTGGCCTGGATCAAATCCGTGATAATTTCTGCAGAGTAGTCACGACCATAGTTTGTGTTCTTCAGGTGATAGCCTGCCTCATTTGCGCCCGCCACCAGATTTTCGGACTGTGGAATCAGATCATCCACAACGATCAATGCATCCTTCAACCTAATCGGTGAAGCATAGCCCGCGGCTGCGCCGGCTCTTTCAATCTCGGCGGCTGTCGCTGGGCGGACATCGCCGATATGCCGTTTCAATTTTGATTCGCTGAGTTGCGTATCCCCACGTACAACGACGAAGATAAATTTATTGTCAGCAAGGCGTGTGAACAGTAGGGCTTTGGCAGTTTTTTCTTTTGGCATACTGAGAAAGTTTGCGAGTACTTCAATCGTGTTGCAGTCGGGGGTTGATACTTTTTCCAACGGGAGTGGTTCTTCTTGTAGAAGTGTCGTCTTTGCGAAGCGCGCGAGCTTAAGACGTTCTGTGTATTTGCAGGATGGACAATGCGCAACTTCAATTGGACCTGCTGCAATGGGGAAGAAGGTTTCGTTTTCATTTCCAATGACTTGAAGACCAATGACTGACAAAAACGAACCACCAAGTTTACTTGCAAGTCCGCTTAAATGATTGATTGTATACTCACCTAGCTGGGTTGGGATATTCTCGCGCGTGAAATACCCGGCGCGGACGAGGAAGGCGAATCCCTCGGTCCGCGCGTTATTGGGAGCTTCGCGTTGCGTTTGAATGTTGAGTTCGCGATATTTCATAGTACATAATTACCCCTCTCTTCTGGAGATCGCGAAGCAATCTGCAGGGAGGGTGAGGCAAGTTACGAGCCGCTTTATTTTTTTCTTGTAACTTTGCGTGTTGTTCCCTCTGAAAATTGGTCAGGCAGGACGATCGGTGTCGACGCAATGGATTCAGCCTGGGCCGCCTCCGAAGGCGTGGTCTCGGGAGCAGGCTCAAGATCCAGCTCGACCGTTTCTTCCATCCGTATTTGGCCGCGCAGGAACGCGCCTTCTTCCGTCACGAAGGCAGTTGTGACCACGTCTCCCCACACACGGCCCGAAGAGCGAATCTCCAGTTTTTGAGTGGTGATGTTGCCGCGCACGGCGCCCGCAACGATAACCGTATTAGCACGCACATTCTGGCAGGTGACGCGGCCTGTCTCGCCAACTACAAGCATGCCGCGCAAGGCGATTTCGCCCTCGAATGCACCCTCAATCCGCACGCCACCCGAGCCGTTGATGGAGCCGTGCCAGATAACTCCCGAACCAAGCACAGACGTAATGCGCTCTACGGCTTGGACAGGTTGTTGGGTTTCGGTGGGAGTGGTATTGCGTTTGAACATTACGTTTTTACACCTGCGGCGACCTGGTACTGGATGGGAAGGATCGTTCTCAAATTGGTGTGCGATGATGCGTCGAGAATCTCAATACCAATAATTTTGTCGTCTTTGCCAATATCTAGGACAACATCTTCAGAAACTTGTTGGTTAATAACATCCTGCTTTGCTTCATCTAAACGGATATAAAGAACATCAGTTTTTGCGTTATACACGATTTGCATGTCAAACCTTCCATTCTCCATAAAAAACATATACGGTTACAGTAACTATTACATCTTTTTCTTCACCATAGATAATTTCAACACGTTTGTGTAGGTAGTATTTTCCAAATCTTTCCTGCTTAAAATCATAAATTTTCGCTTTTCCTTTTCTACTACCACGGGCGGAAATCTCGGTTCCGTTTTCGAGCACATCTTTTATCTCATCGGCATTTGTACCGCGTTCCTCAGCGCGCTCCAATGTATGCTGCTCGGTTTGGATTTTCATGCAATAATTTTACCGTATAAAACAAAAAGGGCAGACATTGCACGAAAGTGCGGCCTGCCCTACTGAAAATTGAGCAATGACCGCTGCCTACGGTTCACTCCGCTCTTCTTTCATGCTTATCTGTACGCCAATCGTATTGAAGCCCGAGTCGACATAGAGCACTTCGCCGGTAATCTTTGCAGATAAATGAGAAGCCAGAAACACCGCCGCGTTACCGACATCATCAATCGTTATGTTCTCCCGCATGGGAGACATATCCGCGAAATGCTTGTACATATCGCGGAAACCGCCTACGCCCGCCGCGGCAAGTGTACGGATCGGTCCAGCGGAGATGGCGTTCACACGGATCTTTTGCGGGCCGAGATCGTAAGCCAGATAACGCGTCGATGATTCCAAAGCGGCCTTCGCCACGCCCATCACGTTGTAATGCGGCGCGACTTTCACTGAGCCATAGTACGTCAGACACATCACCGACGCGCCCGGATTTAGAATAGGCAAAAAGGCATCTGTCAGGGCAACGAACGAGAACACGGATATATCCAACGCATTCTTGAAGCCCTCGCGACTGGTCTGGTGATAAGGCTTGCTCAACTCATCACGTCCCGCGAATGCAATGGAATGGACGAGCACATCGATCTTGCCAAAGTGCTGCGCGGCTTTTTCAGCCACCGCGCTGATCTGATCATCCTTGGTCACATCGCACTCTTCGACCCATTGGCAGCCCACTTTTTCCGCGAGTGGTTTCACGCGTCGTTCGAGCATTTCGCCTGCATAACTGATCCCGATATTTGCGCCCTCGCGGTGAAAGGCTTGCGTAATGCCCCAGGCGATGGACTTGTCGTTTGCCAGTCCAAATATCAATGCATTCTTTCCTTCAAGTAATCCCATTGTTCCTCCGTTTATTTATGTCATTGCGAGGAGGGTGTTCGGACGAAGCAATCCCCACGTTGCCGAGGAGATTGCTTCGGGCTTCGCCCTCGCAATGACTGTCAGAACTTCCATCCTTTGACTAAAAATCGCCAGGGCTTGGACAGCCACGGTTCCGGCGTATTATTTAAACCCACACGGGGGCCTTTCGTCACGAGCGAATTTGGGACTTTTAGGCCCGCTTCAATCCACAAGCCGCCAGTTGTTTCCGTTAAATCGCCTCCGTTCTCACTTTTTGTGATGCCCAGCGCCTGACAGAGGTTCCCGGGTCCAAACGTATCGCGCCCACTCCTGCGCGCCGACATGATCTCTACACCTTCCATCGGCTGGATCGCGCGGATCAGAACTGCCGCCGGGAATCCCTCCCGCTCGGTGACCACATTCAACATCCAATGGTTGCCATAGGTGAAATAAACATAGGCATGTCCCGGCTCTCCATACATCACAGCCGTACGAGCTGTTCGCCCTGCCTTGGCATGGCAGGCGAGATCCTTTTCACTGATATAGGCCTCGGTTTCCGTAATGAGGCCGACTAACTTCACGCCATCCAAAATCCGCACAAGGCGAGCTCCAATCAAGTCACGCGCGACGGTCAATGTGGGACGATCATAAAAATCTCTGGCAAGGATCATATCGTTTCAACGTTCGAACGTTTGAACGTCCAAGTGTTATCTAAATCTTGGATCTCGTTTAAGAGTCAATCGCAGTCCATCGGTAAGTCCGATGGAGGGGCGGTAGTTTAATTTTTGGCTGGCAAGTGTCAGGTCCGCGCACAGGCGGGAGACGCCGCTGGCGGTCTTGGGGTTGTAAATGACTTCTGCATTGCTTCCAGTTACATCCTGAACTGCTTTGATGAGTTCACGGATACTTGTCTCTTTCCCGGAGCCAACGTTGATCACCAATCCATTGACGTTTGGCGCGGTCGCGGCCGCAATAAGCGCGCTGATCACATCATCTACATACACATAATCACGCGTCTGGCTTCCGTCGCCATGCATGACCAATGTCCCAGCGCGCTGAGCCTGTCGCAGATAATGGGGCACGACGGGCGGATGTGAAGCCGGTAGGCGCTGACCCGGCCCATAGGCGTTGAAGATGCGCAGGCTAACGGTGTCAATGCCCCACAGCCCGCCAATGGTGCGGACATAATATTCGGCCGCGAGTTTCGAGACGGCATACGGCGAGCGCGGATTTGGCGTAACAGATTCGCGCAAGGGTTGCTCAGCAAGATCACCATATACCGCGCCCGACGAAGTGAGCACCACGCGGCGCACGCCGACATCGCGCATTGCTTCCATGAGGGCGACTGTGCCTCCGACGTTGACGTTGTTGTAATCACGCGGATACAAAATAGATTCAGGCACCGAGACGCGCGCTGCCAGGTGATAAACGACATCCACCTCTTGCAGGAGAGTCCACAACTTGGGGCGGTCACTCACATCCCCGCGTGTAAAATGGACATCTGGCCCCAGCGCCTGAGGATCGCCCGTGGACAGATCGTCGAGCCCGCGCACTTGATGTCCCTCACGGGAGAGCTGGTTGGCAAGCGAAGAGCCGAGGAATCCCGCGGCTCCGGTAATGAGGAAGTTCATACGTGGGAAGGATTATAGCACCAAGAGAATTCATCCTTTGCTATCCCTGTAACCTTAATTATTGCTAATGAATATTGATTGACTCATTCGTGTTAGTGTGATATCCTTCTTTTTGTAGGATAACAGTAAGTTCGTATTGGAAGTACAAATGCCAACAACTCACGGTTTGATACGTGAGTTGTTTTGTTTTGCCCTCCGATGGAACTAAACAGAACACCTAAATTTTTAAAATTGCCAAAGG
>DASWKT010000083.1:0-3467 GCA_036396515.1 Anaerolineales bacterium
CATGGCAGGATCAACTCGATCAACACGGCGATAGTTTGCATCATATTGCGTTCAACATAAAAGGCATGCAGGAAAAAATTGCGTATCTGGATTCAAAAGGCATGCCACTATTACAGCGCGGGGAATATACCGGCGGACGATATGCGTATCTAGATGGCGTCACCCAATTGGGAACGGTTCTGGAACTCCTGGAAAACGATGGTTAAGAATGGCTCTTGCTGATAATCTTCCACTGCGTAGGTTTGGTGAGACTGACCTGCGCGTTACTCCAATGTGTATAGGCTGTTCGGGCTTGAGCAGTATGCCGGATGTGTTTGGGTATGAGGTTAGTGAAGAACAAGCGTTGGGGACACTGCGCGCTGTGTTTCATTCGCCGATCAATTATCTGGATACGGCCGCGGGTTATGGCGATGGCGAGAGCGAGCGCAGAATTGGGATTGTTTTGCGCGAACTCGGCGGACTACCAGAGCAATTCGTGTTGTCCACCAAGGTGGACCGCGACGCCACGACAGGCGACTTTAGCGGCGAACAGACGCGCCGTTCGGTCGAACGCAGCCTGAAGTTGCTCGGCCTCGATCATTTTCAAATCGTCTTTTTGCATGATCCCGAAAACACAACGTTCGAGAACATTATGCAGTCCGGCGGCGCAGTGGAAGTGATGTTGCGTTATAAGGAGCAAGGTGTCATCCGGCACATTGGCGTGGCGGGTGGACCCATTGACTTGATGATTCGATACATCGAGACGGGCGCGTTCGAGGCAGTGCTTACGCACAATCGTTACACGTTGTTGAACCGCGCCGCCGAACCGTTGCTCCAGCTCGCAACACAGCGCGGGATGGCAATCCTCAATGCCGCGCCCTACGGTGGAGGAATCTTGTCACGCGGCCCGGAAAATTTTCCGCGTTATGCATACCGCGACGCGGATGGTGTGACGCTGAAACGTGCCCGGCAAATGAAAGCAATTTGTGACGAATACAATGTGCCGCTTGCCGCCGCGGCTCTTCAGTTTTCGATGCGTGATTCGCGCATCCTGTCAACGATTGTTGGAATGACGCGCCCCGAACGTATTATGCAAACGCTTGACCTGTCGAACCATCCGATTCCCAAAGAGATGTGGGACAAGTTGGATGCAGTAGGGAGTGAGACGAAGGATTTGTAATACTCAGCTTCATAAAAGGACAACCATATGAAAATCACTAACGTAAAACCTATTCTTACCGCGCCCGATGGCATCGCCCTCGTCGTGGTGAAAGTTGAGACTGACCAACCGGGACTCTACGGTCTCGGTTGCGCCACCTTCACCCAACGCCCGACACTGGTTGCCAAAGCTGTGGAAGAGTACCTGGCCCCATTGTTACAGGGCCGTGACCCCGCAAACATTGAAGACCTATGGCACATGATGTATGTCAATTCGTACTGGCGCAATGGACCTGTGCTGAACAATGCCATCAGTGGAGTGGATATGGCGTTATGGGATATCAAAGGCAAGGTTGCAAACATGCCTGTCTATGACCTGTTGGGGGGCAAGTGCCGCGAGGCGGCAATGGTCTACCGTCATGCCGATGGACGCGAGCCGAAAGAAGTATTGGATAACGTTCTCAAATATCAAGCTGAGGGCGCGCTGGCTGTGCGTCTGCAAATGGGCGGTTATGGGGGACGCGTGAAAGACTTGAACAGGAAGAACACACGCCCCAGTAAAAAAGCCCCGCAGGCTACGCATCGCATGAAGTCCATGGATCATATTCAGAGCAACTTCCCCGGCGCATATTACGACCCGGATTGGTATGCACGTTCCATCCCTCCATTGTTTGAGTATATTCGCGGAAAAGTTGGCTACGATCTATTTCTACTGCACGACATTCACGAACGCCTCGCACCCATCGATGCCATTAGGATGGCCAAGTCCTTGGAGCCCTATCGTTTGTTCTTCCTCGAAGATCCGCTGGCGCCCGACCAGGTGGAGTGGTTCCGCCAGTTGCGCGCCCAGAGCGCCACACCCATTGCGATGGGCGAATTACACAACAACCCGTTGGAATGGCGTCCCCTTATCGCCGAGCAGTTGATTGACTTCATCCGCGCCCACATCTCACAGCTGGGCGGATTGACCCCGGCTCGCAAACTGGCGGCCTTGTGCGAATCGTTTGGTGTGCGCACCGCCTGGCATGGGCCGGGCGATGTCTCGCCCATCGGCCACGCCGCCAACCTGCATCTTGATCTGGCCTGCCATAACTTCGGGATTCAGGAAGTGATTTTTTTTGGCGAACCGCTTAAGGAAGTCTTCCCCGGCACACCGGAGCTGCGCGATGGTTTCTTGTGGCCGAATGACAAGCCCGGTTTCGGCGTTGACCTGGACGAAAAGAAAGCTGCCAGGTATCCGATCAGCATTCCGCCGATTGAGTGGACACAAAGCCGCTGGCCCGATGGAACGATCTGGACACCGTAAAAAAGGATAGAAATGCCAGATCGAATTCTACGCTGGGGTTTGTTATCAACAGCCCAGATCAACCGCGCATTAATTCGACCGTTGCGCGCTTCTGATCGAAATCAACTGGTGGCAGTTGCCAGCCGCTCGATGGAGCAGGCTGAGTCGTACGCACGTGAATGGGATATCCCGCGTGCACATGGGAGTTATGAATCTGTGCTCGCAGACCCTGAAGTGGATGTGATCTACAATCCATTGCCAAATCACATGCATGCAGAATGGACCATCAAAGCTTTACACGCTGGCAAACATGTGTTGTGTGAAAAACCATTGGTACTGAGCGTGCAAGAAGTGGATGATATCGCTCAAGCAGCAAACGAGACCGGTAACATCGTTGCCGAAGCCTTTATGTACCGGCACCATCCGAAGACGTTGAAGGCCAAGGAAATTGTGGATAGTGGTGTTCTTGGCGATCTGCAGATTATTCGGGGCATGCTTGTGGCTACATTCAATCTAAAAGCTAACTATCGCATGGTTAAAGAGATGGGTGGGGGCAGTCTCTGGGATGTCGGTTGTTATCCGGTCAGTTACACGCGTTTGATCGTCGGGGAGAAGCCGCGCGAAGTTTTTGGCTGGCAGGTTGAGGGCGCCGCCCTGAGCGTGTCGAAGGGTCCGACCGGAATCGATGAAACCTTCATGGGGCAGATGCGCTTTGAGAAGGGAGTCCTTGCACAGTTCGTCTGTGGATTCGCGTCTCCGTTCCGTACCTCCATGGAAATCATTGGGAGCAAGGGATCGCTCAATGTCCCTCTCCCATTTCATCCCGGTATTTTCAAGCCCGGTGAGAGTGAGGAGATCTATCTTCAAGTGGGGGATACAGCCAAAACCATCGAGATCCCTCATCAAGAGTTATATCTCGGCGAAGTGGAAGACATGGCAGATGCGGTCCTGCAGGGTAAGGAGCCGCGCATAAGCCTTGCCGATAGCCGCGATATCATCGAAACGATCGTGGGGCTGTTTGAGTCGGCGCGGACGGGCAGGCCGG
>DASWKT010000084.1:0-4313 GCA_036396515.1 Anaerolineales bacterium
AATGGCAGACTCAGAAAATCGTACGTTTCCCGCATCCAGCCCGGACCCTCAACCATGTTGCCGTTTAATAGACTTGTCCAGCGCCCGGCAGGGACATAATAATTCACGCCGCCATTATGGGTGAAAACCGGCGCAACCAGCAGTGAGTCGCCAAGCATGTATTGTAAGTCGAGATAATCGCAAGCGGGGTCGTTGGGGAATTCCAGGTGCATGGCGCGCAACATGGGCACGCCTCTCTCATGTGCCTGACGGGCCGTTTCATACAGGTATGGCATAAGACTACATTTGAGTTTGGTGAACTTCGCCAATACGTCTACGGCCTCCTCGTCATAGAGCCATGGTACGCGGTAGGATGAATTCCCGTGCAAACGACTGTGCGAGGAGAGCAAGCCAAACGCTGTCCAGCGCTTATACACATCGGCACTGGCTGTTTGTTCGAAGCCGCCGATGTCATGGCTCCAGAAGCCGAAACCGGAAAGGCCGAGTGAGAGTCCACCGCGCAGACTCTCAGCCATCGACTCAAACGTTGCAGTGCAGTCCCCGCCCCAATGCACGGGAAACTGCTGTCCACCCGTTGTGGCCGAGCGCGCAAAGACGACCGCGTCGCCCTCGCCGCGCACTTCTTTCAAAAGTTCGAAAACAGTCTGGTTGTAAAGATACGAGTAATAGTTGTGCATCCGGAACGGGTCGGAGCCATCGTGATAAACCACGTCGGTCGGGATGCGTTCACCAAAGTCTGTCTTGAAAGCATCGACGCCCATATCGAGCAAAACGCGCAGTTTGGATTTGAACCACTCCCGCGCCGCCGGGTTGGTGAAATCCACGATGCCCATGCCCGCCTGCCAGTTATCCCATTGCCAGACATCGCCATCCGGCTTTTTAAGCAGGTAGCCCCTGAAAACAGCTTCATCGAATAACGCTGAGCGCTGGGCGATATACGGGTTGATCCACACGCAGATGTGCAAACCGTGTTTCTTCAAGCGTTTGAGCATCCCTGGTGGGTCAGGGAAACAGCGCTCGTCCCAGGTGAAATCGCACCAGCGAAATTCCTTCATCCAAAAGCAGTCGAAGTGGAACACATGCAGAGGAATCCCGCGAGTTGCCATCTCGCGGATGAAGCCGGTGACCGTTTCCTCATCGTAGTTGGTGGTAAATGAAGTGGAGAGCCACAACCCGAACGACCAGGCTGGAGGGAGCGCGGGGCGCCCGGTCAACATTGTGTAGCGCTCAAGAACTTCCTTGGGCGTGGGACCATAGATGATGAAATATTCGAGGAACTCGCCGGGGACGCTGAACTGTACCCGCTCGACCTTCTCGGAGGCTGTTTCGAAAGAAACTTTCTCCGGGTGGTTGACAAACACCCCGTAGCCGCGATTCGTCAAATAGAACGGGATGTTCTTATAAGCCTGTTCGCTGCTTGTGCCACCATCCTCGTTCCAGATGTCAACCACCTGCCCGTTTTTGACAAAAGCCGTGAAGCGTTCGCCCAGACCGTAAACACATTCCCCAACGGCCAAGTTCAACTGTTCATGGATGAAGCGTCCCTCGGGTGTATCCACAAAGCCCATGCCCTGCCAAGTACTGGCGGTGAGGGTGTGTTCCCCGGCTCTATACTCCACCCGCCAGTCGCTGCCCTTATGGACGCGCGCGCTCAGCTGACCACTTGTCAGCGTGGCGAAATGTTCATCGTCCGCCACGACCGGCTGAGCGGTGTTTGAATCGTGCAGGATAAATTCCGGATGGTGAGGGTGTCCACCTGTATAGTGGAACATCTGCACTCGGATAACATTTTCGATTGGCGATGAAAAACGCACCGTAAGCATGGGCAGATTGAGTGTATCCCCGCGGGTAACCAGTTTTTTTGTCGGTGCATAAACGGTCAACGTTCCCGGATCGATTTCCACTTCGTGAACTTGCGCGGCATAATGAGCTGTCATCCCTGCGCGGATTTGCCAGTATCCATCGGTGAATTTCATTTTTCGTTCCCAGGTTTCTGATCCAATGCGCCGCGCTATCGTTCCAGCGCAGTTTTTCGTGGAATTCGCTTCGAGACCAAGTCACGGATCGCGTCGGGTGTTGTCAGCACAGGCTTGAAAACAATCCGCACCAGCATAGATGTAAATACACCCAATGCTGCTGCGATCCCACGTGTATGTTCGGCAACCATCTCCAACGGTTTGGGATCGTACAAAGGTCTAGTCCCCATCAAAATCCAGACTTCGTATTGTTTTGGATCAATCAAGATTTCATCTCCTGATATTTTCTATGTCATTGATATACCGACGCGGGCACGGCAGACCTTGTCATTAGGTCTCCAAGACGGTCTCGCACAGATGAGAATCCTATGGTAAGGCTTCGCCACGACCAGCCAGGAACAAACCATACCACTCTTCACGAGTTAGGCTGATGTGTTCCGCTTCGGCGGCGGCGAGGAGGCGCTCGGGGTTGGTGGTGCCAGGCAAAGGTTGAATCCGAGCGGGGTGACGCAGAATCCATGCAATCAGGATCGCTTCAGGCCGAACACCTTTTTCCGCTGCCATTTGCGACACCAAGTCCGCTGTTTTTTGAATGTGTGCGCCATCATTGGGACGCGGTTTGCCAGTAAGCCTGCCCGTGGCGAGTGGCGCCCAGGCTTGAAGGGTGATATTTTGCAAGCGGCAATATTCGATGACACCCTCATTACGTGTAAGCCGTGTATTGTTCTGATTGAACAGAATACCTTCATCAAGCATGTGGGGATGAATGAGATTGAATTCCACCTGGTTGGCAACAATGGGTTGATGGAGATACTTTCGTAAAAGTTCCATTTGCGCTGCGGTGTGATTGCTTACGCCAAACCAGCGTACCTTCCCCGCACTCTTTAACTCATCAAAGGCGCGCGCCACTTCTTCAGGCTCCACGAGCGGATCAGGACGATGGAGCAGCAGCACATCTATATAATCAGTTCGAAGACGCTTCAAACTGCCTTCCACCGCTGCAATGATATGTTCGTAGGAAAAATCAAAGCGGTGCGGCGGGCCAAAACGAATCCCGCATTTGGTTTGCAGATAAATCTTCTGGCGCAAATGCGATGCATCCTTCCATAATTCGGCAAAGGCTTCTTCAGATTTACCGTTGCAATAAATATCGGCATGATCAAAAAAATTTATGCCCGTATCAAGCGCCGTTCGTAGAACCTGCAGGGCCGCCTTGCGTACTGAGTCAGCAAGAGGCATATCGTCCCATGAACCGCCAATGGACATGGCCCCAAACCCGATTCGCGAGACGTTCAAATCTGATGTCCCCAGAGGATAAGTCTGCATGTTAGTCGTTGCTCCTGTTTTCCAACTTAATGTTCTTCAACCTCTTCATCACGTTGCTTGCGCCGCGCCCGAAATAATCACGCGGGTCTTCAAGCGAAAAGCGCTGGGTGACGAGTGAACGCACATCCACCAGACCCTTCGATACCAACTCGATCGCGCGGTGGATACAGAGAACGATGTGCGATCATCGCCAGATATTCCTGCAAGAATCACTTTTTCTCCAGGAAGAACAGCGGCGAACGCATCCTCAACCGCGGTAGGCGGACTATTCGTAATTATAGCCTCTGCAAACGCCCTGGTGGGATTTATTGGGCCAGATCTAGTATTCAGACTATCCTTAAGGGCGCGAAGGATTATACAAGCGGAGTAATGATTTAACGGATAGCGGGAGAAGCTTTTGAGATTCCTATATGGTCCGCGACAAAGCGGCGCGAAAAAGACCGATAAGTACGTTTGGGAGCGAGTATGCGAAGCCATCAATAAGCCGGAAATCTCAATTGCACGCGCACAGAAATCAATTGATGAACTCAGAGCCGGCGCTGATGCACTTAGTGAAGACCAGGAACGCATCCAGAAAGAATTGGACGCTCACAAGAACGGATAACTTCAACTTGCGGCGGTGGAGTACATCGTGCCAGCCGAACCATGGGATGCAGCTGGGACTACCCATCCACCGGAGTTGCTCGGACAGTATTTCCATTTGAACGAACAACTCCTCGGGCATATTCTCAACGTTTCCTGCCCACAAGATAAACCTGATCCAGAATTTCGAAAGAGGACTCGCTGACATGAACGGGTCCTCTTTTTAATTTCGTTGTAGCTGCTGGATCAAACTGCTATAATCTTGTCCAGATTATTGGTAAAGGATGAGCATGCTGGAAGTCCGCTTGCTTGGCTCGTTTGAAGTTAAACATAAGAAGAAACTGATCAGTATTTCTTCGCGCCCCGCACAATCACTTTTTGCTTATTTGATTTTGAGCGCGGGAACTTCGCATCGACGTGAAAAACTGG
>DASWKT010000085.1:0-3203 GCA_036396515.1 Anaerolineales bacterium
AACAAACACACCCTTAATGAGTACACCAACAAAAGAAAATAACAGCATCGCAATTGCACCTACCGCAGCAACTACAGCTACTGTGTCCACGCTTCCACCAGAACCAGAATCCACACCTACTCTACAATCGGATCTTCCACCAACCAGCCTTGGGCCTGATGAATTTCCTCCGGGCTATAACCCTCTTACTGGTCAACGCGTAGCAGATCCATCTTTGTTGGATCTTCCCGCGCTGCTTGTTTCCGTCTCCCATTTTCCTCCTACTGTGCGTCCGCAGGGTGGCCTTTCCTTCGCGCCGTTCGTGTATGAGTTCACCATTACCGAAGGAGCGACGAGACATCTGGCAGTTTTCTATGGCGAGTTTCCTGAGCCCGAAATACCGTTGCGTGGTGAGTGCGAAATGAGAAGTGAGCCGTTCATGCAAAAGAAAGAAGTTCTCGGGAACCGCGTCTGGTATGACGAAGATCAAAACGGACTGCAGGATCCCGGTGAGGGTGGCGTTGGCGGAATCTGCGTCAACCTGTACGATGTAGGGAATGAACTGCTTCAGCAAACGACAACAGACAGCAATGGATATTACGCATTTGACGTTGAAGCAGGACCTTACATCGTCGAGTTCATCAAACCATCCTGGATGGAATTCACTCAGAAAAATGCCGGGGACGAGGATCAGGATAGTGACGTGGATCAGGTAACAGGTCGGACAGACGCGCTGGATATTCCCACATCGCATCGTCTCCTGGATGCAGGCCTGGTTCCGTCTGCAAACATCACTCCTACCCCGGACCCCTCCATTGAGCTTCCACCCGCGCAAATCGGGCCAATACGTTCAGGTAGAATGCATTATGCACACCTTGGCGGTTCTTACCATAATAATTGTTTGATCTATGCCTCCGCATCGCCCGAGGTTCTGGAACAAATCCCGGATCCTTGCGCAACGGTGCCACGCGGGGCAATGCTCGATATCGAGCGCATGAAAAGGATCGCCGAACAAAACAGTGAAAATAACTCAAACTTCAATTATGCGAGCAATTTGTATTCTGACGAAGCCCCAGCAGGCGGCAAACCAGCCCTCGAACTTCGTGAGTTCTGGGCATACCTGAATCAATCGAAGTGGGAATATGACGCGGCTGCGCAAGCCTGGTGGCGCTACGTCGATGAATCGAATCCAGGGACAGCTGGTGAGCTGCGTCCGGAGGTCGACCGCTTGAACGGTAGACAACTGATGTTCGAAAACATCATCCTGCTGTTTGCCGAGCACACAGTGATCAAGCCGACGATTGTCGATATTAATTTGACTGCCGGCCAGATGGGCAAAGCCTTTCTTTTCCGCGATGGACAGGTTTATGATATTCGATGGAGCACGCGGGCCAGTGAGTATGAACAGACGACCGGTTTGCGAAGACCTATTCACTTCCTTAATTTGGATGGCTCACCCGCCGCACTTAGACCCGGCAAGACCTGGGTAATCCTGTTTCCCCTACAGTCGTACTTGGAAAGCCTTCCATTTGGCGTATGGCGGGCAAGGTTCATCGCACCGGAGGGTGCAAAGTAAATACACATCAATGCCTGTGAAGTCTCATGGAGCCATTTGGATACCCATTGCCGCGCTTATACTGATCGGTTGTATTCCAATCAAGGCAACAGCGCTAAATCCACTAATGATCACGGCGGAAACATCCGCTTCTCCGCAACCTGCATCAGCAACTCAAACTGTTGCTGAGCCAACTCCTATGATAGAAGTCTATAATCCCATGACGGGATTGCCCGTTGCCGACCCATCCCTGCTTGACCTTCCGGCCTTGCTTGTTTCGATCTCACACTTTCCCGTTACGGCGCGGCCACAGGCGGGGTTATCCTTCGCGCCCTATGTTTTCGAGATCTACATTACCGAAGGGGCAACGCGTTTCCTGACGACTTTCTACGGTGAAATCCCAGCGCCTGAAGTTCCAATAACTGGCAATTGCGAAGTCAGAAGGGAGATCTTTACTCAGACCGGGTTAATACTTGGCAAGCAGGTCTGGCTGGATTCAAACGGCAACGGCCGTCACGAAGCCTGGGAACGTGGTATCGGCGGCGTCTGCATCAATCTGTATGACGCAAACGGCACATTGATTCAACAAACGTCCACAGACAGCAATGGCTATTACGGGTTCAACGTTCAAGGGGGAAGATATTTTGTTGAGTTCCTGAAGCCTTCCGGGATGGAATTTGCTCAGAAAGACGCCACAGATGAAGATAAGGATAGTGATGTGGATCAGGCCACGGGCCGAAGCGACGGGCTTGACATCTCCTCCTCGCTTCTTCACCTGGACGCGGGCTTGATCCCCCTTAATATGCCCATCCCCGCTCCAACGGAATTCCCTGAAGCGAAAGTCGGACCTGTTCGATCCGGTCGTTTGGTCTACGCAGATATCGCGGCCCTCTTCCCAGATTCGTGTCTCATTTATGCGTTCGCCTCTCCTGAGGTACTGGAGCACCTGCCGATATGCGCTTTCGTGACACATGATGTTCAAGGCGGCGGTTATATGCTGGATATCAACGAAATGATACAACTGGCAAGGGATAGCAAACAAGCGAACCAGGATATCAATTATGCCAGCAATGTCTATGATCCAGAGCCGCCTGAAGGAGGCGTACCCGCCTCACAAATACATGTGTTCATCGCATGGCTCAATCAATCTGCGTGGGTTTACAATCCGCTCTATGAAAGCTGGTGGCGTTATGTGGACGATGCTGATCTGCCAACGGCGGGCATCGTGCACCCGGAAATCGACCGGCTGACGAGGCGTCAGTTACATTTTGAGAATGTGATTGTTCTATTTGCTCACCATGATGTAATCTCGCCAACCAACCTGGATATTCACCTTGAGCAGGATTGGGTTGGTGACGCGCTGTTATTCCGGGATGGAAGAAGATATGAGATCAGATGGAGCACGGTTGCCAGTGACCAGGAATTGCAAACAGGTCGCCGCAAACCTATTCAATTTCTCAACCTCGATGAAACAACCCCCTTCCCGCTCAAACCTGGCCACACCTGGATACTGGTCGTCACGCCTGAAACGGCTGTCACTGAAAGATCAGCGGGTGAATGGCTGTTACAATTCCACCAGCCGCCGGGTTCAAAGTAAACAATTGCTCCAGCCGCCGTCCCAGGCGGCGATGATACCGATAAAAGCGTAGTACCAAAATGTCTCGCCAAA
>DASWKT010000086.1:0-12265 GCA_036396515.1 Anaerolineales bacterium
GTCGTGAAGAAAACGTAAGCAATTTCGTCATGTCCCAAGAACTTATCATTGTCATTGCCCTGGCACTCATCTTCGATTTCCTGAATGGCCTGCGTGATGCCAGCAACATTGTCGCGACGATGATCTCGTCGCGCGCCTTTAGTGCACGGACGGCGCTAGCCATTACGGCGGTCGCCGAGTTTTTGGGTCCATTCCTATTTGGTGTGGTGGTCGCCAAAACGATTGGGGAAGACATTGTTCAATCCAATGTTTTAACCCTTGCTGTGATTGCGTCTGCGCTTGTCGGTGCGATTGCGTGGAATTTAATCACCTGGTACTTTGGCATTCCCGGCAGTTCATCTCACGCGCTGATTGGCGGAATGGTTGGAGCGGTCATTGTGGGCGCGGGCATGGACGCGATTAAGTTCGGCGGCTTGAACAGGGTCCTGATCGCGTTGTTTACATCGCCTCTGGTTGGTTTTATTGTTGGCTTTATCGTGCTGCGTTTGATCTACTTTTTAGCACGGAATGCGACGCCGCGCATCAATACATTCTTCAAGCGCAGCCAGTTGATCACGGCGGTGGCGCTGGCATTCAGTCACGGGACCAACGACGCACAAAAAACCATGGGGATCATTGCCTTGAGTCTGGTCATTGATGGAGTCCTGCCATCGTTTCAAGTCCCAACGTGGGTAGTTGCCGTCAGCGCCGGGGCCATCGCGGTTGGGACAAGCCTTGGCGGCTGGCGGTTGATCCGCACACTGGGCGGGAAGATCTATAAAATCCGGCCCGTACACAGTTTTTCAACCCAGTTAACCTCCGCCCTTGTCATCCTTACCGCGTCTTTTGTCGGTGTGCCAGTCAGTACCTCGCAAATTGTCAGTTCGGCCATCATCGGTGTGGGTTCTTCAGAGCGCGTTAGTAAAGTGCGTTGGAGCGTGGCGGAGGATATCATCACTGCCTGGCTGATCACCATCCCGGCAAGTGGGTTACTTTCCGCCGCCGTGTACTGGTTGATCGTGAATTTGACGAGATAGCTTTATTCATTTCTGCCAGTCTATTATTGAAGCGGTATAATAACGCCTACAAAACATTCCTTCGCCACAAGGAGTTTGCCCGTGACAAAACTCTTCTTTGCCACAGATATTCATGGGTCGGACATTTGCTGGAGCAAATTTCTCAATGCTGGAAAATTTTATGGAGCCGATGTATTGATTCTCGGCGGCGACATGACGGGCAAAGCCGTCGTGCCGATCATTCACGAGGGTGGGAAAAATTACCGCGTCACATTGCTTGAACAGGTGTTTGATATTTCGAATGAAGACGAACTCCAGGACATGATCAAACGCATTCGCAGCCGCGGTTACTATCCATACGTTACGAATCCCGATGAAATAGCCGAACTTGAGAAAGACCCGGAGAGGGTAAGTGAGATCTTCGGGCAGGAAGTCCTCAAGGTTGTTCAGCAGTGGATGGACCTCGCCGATAAGAAACTGGATGGCTCCGACATGAAAGTGTATTGCTGTCCCGGAAACGATGATATGGATGAAGTCGACGCCCTCGTTCGTTCCTCCCGCCGCGTGATCCTGGCCGAGGGGCAGGTGACTCCCCTGGACGGAGTCCACGAGATGATCGCATCCGGCTGGTCGAATCGCACCCCCTGGGATACGCACCGCGAAGAGGACGAGGATCAGCTCAAGGCCCGTTACGAAGCGATGATCTCCAAACTCAAAGACCCGCGTAACGCGGTCTTCAACATCCACGTGCCACCCTATAAGTCGAGTCTGGATGAAGCGCCCGAGCTGGATAAGGATCTGCGTCCAAAAATGGCTGGCCAGGCGCTCAAGCCTGTTGGCTCGACCGCGGTGCGAAAAGCTATCGAAGAGGTGCAACCTTTGTTGGGCCTGCACGGGCACATTCACGAAGGGCGCGGCACTTCGCGAATCGGAAAAACCTTGTGCATCAACCCCGGTTCGATGTATGAACAGGGGACTTTATTAGGTGCCATTATCGTCTTAGGCAAGAATAAAATTGAGAATTACGTATTGACTACAGGTTAACTTATTTGGGAGTTGCGTGTTACAAACTTTGTAGCACGAGATCATTTGAGCCCCTAAAGGAGGAGCATCCCATGAGCAACTTGTTTGTTCGTAAAGCGACCGGCCTGGTTCGTTCCTGGTCGGTCTTCGACGCGTTCATCTACGCGTTGTTCTCCATCAACCTGATCACCCTGGGATTGTACAGCTTCAGCCAGATGTACTATTTCGGCGGCGGGTTGGTTCCCGCACTGATCGTCAGTGCGCTGTTCATCTTCTTTGAAGTGATCGTGTATGCGGCGCTGATTGCCGTCATGCCGCGTTCGGGCGGCGATTATGTTTGGCAAAGCCGCATTCTCGGCGGCGCGATCGGCTTCATCCTTGCCGTCACGGGTTGGTGGTTCATTTTGTGGCTGTGGGTGCCGTTGTATAGCGATATGTTCCGTCACATCGTGTTGGTGCCGTTGCTTGGTATTCTGGGCGCAAAAGATACCGCGCTCTGGTTCGCGGGGACGAATAACGGCCAGTTTGCTTCATCACTCATTACACTTGCCATTGTGAGTCTCTTCATCGCGCTTGGCATGAAGACCTACGCCCGCATTCAGAAAATCTCGTTCTATGGCGGCATGTTGGGCCTGTTCATCGTCATTGTGTTGTTGCTGACAGGTTCACCTGAAGCCTTCAGAGAAGGGCTTGAGAAGAAGGCTGTCGAGTTGTTCGGCGCACAGCCGGGTGTCGTTGAGGCGACGGCCGCCCTTGGAGAAGAGGCAGGCGCAGCCCTCCCGTTGCTTAGCGGCGGACTGGGCTTGATTTTCCTGACTTTACCATACCTTGTTTTCTTCAACTTGTGGCCCAACTGGGGGGCGACCCTTTACGGCGAAGTGCGTGGCGCAACCGATTTCAAACGCAACATCGTGGGTATGGGTACGGCACTTGGTGTAACCACTTTGCTTGGCATTGTGCTGCTGTATGCCATTAGCAGGACCATCGGCTGGGATTTCTATGTGCAGTCGGGGGCAGCATGGTGGAATTACGCCTGGGGTTTCACGACAACTCCTCCTGCACTGCCTATATGGCCATATCCGGCCCTGTTTGCCTCGTTCCTTTCCTCGAGCCGGGTTCTTCAGTTCATCGTCGTTGCGCTGATGAGCCTGTGGTGGTTTGGCTGGAGCGGCACCGTGTTCCTTTCCTCCACGCGCGTGATCTTCGCGGCCGCGTTTGACCGTTTGCTCCCCGAAAAAGTTGCCGAAGTGGATGAGCGGACTGGAACGCCGATCTACGCTCTGTTGTTGATGGTCCTGCCATCCATAGTCATTTCATACCTATTCGCTTATAACATTGCGAACTTCAGGTCGCTCACGCTGGCATCCACACTGGTCATCGCCGTGACCTATCTTGGCACTACGATTGCCGCCATTGTGCTCCCCTACCGCAAGCCCGAGCTTTATAGAGCTTCGCCCATTGCCAAATACAATGTGTTTGGCATTCCGCTCATCACGGTCGCGGGCGTGATATTTGGTGGCTTCCTTGTTTTCCTGCTCTACCAGTGGATACTGGATCCGAATGCTCTTTACGGTATTGGGTATTCCATCAATGAGGCTGGCTATAAAAACGGAACCTCCATTATCTTCATGCTGGCGAATTATCTGCTAGCCGCTGTGATCTACTTCAGCTTCAAGTCCTACCGCAGGCGCGGCGGTATTGACATGGATAAAGTCCAGGCTGAAATCCCGGTTGAATAGAGTCTATTTATGTTCTTGCCCTTCTCTCAGGTCTCGACGCTTGCATCTGGACCACTAAAGAGAGAAGGGCATAGAAATTTTCATGGATACTCTGTCTGATCTCGTAGCTGAGATGCATCGTCTGATTCACGCGGCAAACGAAAGTCAAATTCAGCTGCGTGCCTTTGGGGGGTTAGCCATCCTCGAACATAGTCAAAGGGATTCGCGTTTCTTTCGACGTGACGCGCCCGATATCGATCTCATTGTTTCGAAGAATGAGCGGCATAAGCTCGAGTCTTTTTTTCGAAGCGTGGGCTATAGCCCTGACAAGCAGTTCAATCTACTAAACGGGCTGCGGCGCCAGATTTATCTTCATCAGTCTAGTAGCCTTCACATCGACATTCTGGTTGGCGACTTTGAGATGTGTCACAAGCTTCCGCTGGAAGATCGCCTGCACGTAGATCCGGTTACCATTCCTATGGCGGAACTGCTGCTCTCGAAGGCACAGATCGTCCAACTGAACCGCAAGGATGCTTTTGATATCATCTCTTTACTTCTTAATAATGATGTGGGTCCTGAGAATGATGGAAAGATCGGTTCCGATCGTATTGCCTGGCTTTGTGCTCAGGATTGGGGACTTCATAAGACAACGTCCCTCAATCTGGAGCGTGTCAGAGAGACATTTCTTGCGGAAGACCTGGGTTTGGACTCTGAAACGCGCGACCTCGTCTTGAGCCGTATTCGCCAGATCCAATCTGCGATGGAGGCTGAAGAGAAGCCTTTAGCGTGGAGACTTCGTGATCGAGTTGGCACGCGCGTCCGCTGGTATTCAGAAGTAGAAGAAGTGGACCAATGACCAGACGTGTCAGGGTCGTTCTTGGGATCAGCATCCTGATAATTTCCATTACATTATTGATCTGGGGACTCTTACCCCCACGGCGTGAGATACGGACTCAGCCAATCTCGCCTACTGAACTGCAATTGCCGACACCTGAGTCGTTTCTTCCAGCGGCTCAGCCGTATCCCGTTTTCCAAATCTCATGCGAACCAGCCCGCGCACTTTGATCTTTTCTATCTTTATCGGTGTTATTGTTCTTTGTGGCTTTGCACTCGTTTATCTGTTTGCTTCACAGCCGTTGGAAGGTTCTGCGCCACCAGATGACAATGAGCCAGTTGGGGCAGCACCGACAGAATCTTTGCCCTCTGAGCTTCCTACATCTGGTATCCCTGTACTCACACCTCAACCCGCGCTTCCTGAGAGACGCCGCCTCACACTGGAATTCCCTCCCCAAATACGCGGCGGGGATTCGGATGTGGTCCGTCTCACGCTTGAGGTGGACGATCTTGGGGCTATAACGCCGACTGCAGAGATCGGCGGGAATGTCGTTACAGGTAAGGTGATCGAGATACAGAACCTTTACGAAACACATCATGTCATTGCGGAAACTCGCTTCGATATAGCGGGCATGGAGATATCCCCTGCAGATTTGTCCAGTCAGCCCCTCGCGCAGGGACAATCTGTCACGTTTTATTGGAGCATTCGCCCTCGTGAGACCGGTGTCTATCGCGGGACGGTCTGGCTGTATCTGCGTTTTGTCGATAAGCAAAGTAGCGAAGAAAGTCAAAAAGCGGTATCGGCCCAACTGGTAGAGATCGAGGCGGTGAATCTCTTTGGTCTCTCCGGGAATTTTGCCCGTACCACTGGAGTCATCGGTTCCGTAGTGGGGACAGTGATCGGCTTTCCATTTTTTGAGGACATTCTCAAGTTCCTGATCAAAAGACGAAAAAAACACGGCAATTAAGAAATATATGACGAAAATCACCTGAAAAATTGACATGCTTTCTATGCCGGTCATTTGTTCTTTATGGTACAATTTTTCCACTTGTAAGACATATTTTGTGACGGAGAATCTATGAGTCAGTGGATTTACATTGGTTTATTCTTTATTGTCGGGTTGATAATCCCCGTTGGTGCGATAGGGATGGCCTGGATGCTCAGCCCCAAGAAGCCCAATCCCATCAAACAGACAACTTATGAGTGCGGCATCGAAACGGTTGGAGATAGCTGGGTGCAGTTCAAAGCCCAGTACTATATCTTTGCACTGGTATTTCTAGTCTTCGATGTTGAGACCGTTTTCCTCTTCCCATGGGCTGTGAAACTCGGTGAGCTCGGTCTGTTTGCTGTTGTGGAAGGCATCATCTTCATTCTCATCCTCATTGCAGGCCTGGTTTACACGTGGCGCAAGGGGATGTTGGAGTGGGCATAACTTATATGTAATTAAGGAGAAGGCTGATTGGATTAATCCTTTCAGCCTTTTCTTTGTGTAATGACCGGTCACTCCCATCCTCAATCACGCGAGGCTGGCAGGGTGAAGGAAATCAGGAGTAACTCATGAGTTTTTGGAAAGATCCTCTCAAAGTAGCCGCAGATTGGTTGATGGGCATCCTTACCGGCTGGGGAATGCCTGAGGTCGCCGCGCAGGTGTTGATTGGATTCCTCGGTGTCCTTCTCTTGATCAGCATATTGATGGTGCTCGATATCTTCCTCGTCTGGGTGGAGCGCAAAGTTGTGTCTCGCTTTCAGGATCGAATCGGTCCGAATCGCGTGGGTCCTTTTGGTTTGATCCAGCCGTTTGCGGATATTATCAAGCTGATGATCAAGGAAGATACAACGCCCGGAGGCGCGGATAAGGTCGTTTATAACATTGCGCCGATGCTGTCGATGATGTCAGTGCTGATCCTGTGGGCAATCGTGCCACTGGCTCCCACCATCCTCGGTGTGGATTTGAATATCGGTGCGCTGTATATCATCGCTGCCGGCGCAATTGGTACACTTTCCATTATTATGGCGGGCTGGTCATCGAATAACAAGTTCGCGTTGATCGGTGCGTTCCGCCAGGTGGCTGTCATGGTTTCCTTTGAAATTCCCATGCTTACCATGCTGCTGATCCCGACCATCCTGGCAGGTTCCATGGGGATGAACGCCATCATTGAAAAACAGGATATCTGGTTTGTGTGGCTTGCGCCGCTTGCTGCATTGATCTTCCTCATCACGGCAATTGCCGAACTTGGCCGCGCACCCTTCGATATGGCAGAAGGCGAATCCGAATTGGTGGCGGGTTACAACACTGAATATTCCGGTATGAAATTCGGCATGTTCTATGCCGGTGAACTTCTGCATGCCTTTACCTACGGCGGTTTCCTGTCTATCCTGTTCTTTGGCGGTTACCGCCTCTTCGGGCTTGAGCAGGTCAGTCCTTTCCTTGCGATTGCCGTGATCGTATTCAAAGCCTTTGTCGGTTACTGGGTCATCATGTGGGTCAAATACACTTTGATGCGCATCCGCATTGACCATATGCTGGCGTTCAATTGGAAGTTCCTGACACCGCTGGCTTTTACCCTCCTGATAGTGACCGCGTTAGTGAATGCGCTTCTCGCGGGGACCTCGACCTGGCTCTACGTCGCAGGCATGTTCCTGTCGAATGTCGTCCTTGCGTGGGCGGCTCTCACAATTGCGCGTTCTTATAGCCGCAAAGAACGTGAGAAGGTGGAAGGGGTGAAAAACGTAGTAACGACTTCACGAAGCATCCCTTAGGGGAAGTCGCGACTAGCGTTGGAGAATCTCATGACTGCTGAACAAATCATATTCCTTGTGGTAGCCCTGTTTACGTTAGGCTCCGGTTTCATGGTTGTGACGACGGGCAACCTTGTCCATGCCGCGTTGTGGCTGGTTGCGACGCTCTTTGGTGTAGCCGTCGTCTTTGCCTTGCTGAATGCCGGCTTCCTTGCAGTGGTACAGGTGGTGGTGTACATCGGTGCAATTGCCATCCTGTTCATTTTTGCCGTGATGCTGACCCGTAAAGACATGCGCGATCAAGGTCCGCAGACAAATCGAGGCTGGTGGGCTGGAGCGCTGATCGCGGTGTTGGTCTTCGCCGGGTTGTTCTTTCTGCTTCAGGGATGGAACGGCCTCTCGAAAACCGCGGCGGCTATCCCATCCGGGTTTGATGCGGTGGCTGAATTGGGTAATGCATTAGTCTCGCCGGATGCTTTTGTCCTTCCGTTCGAAGTTGCGTCCGTCCTGCTGCTGGCGGCATTGGTGGGCGCGGTCTACGTCGCGTTCAATCGGAAATAGGAGGCGCGCACATGGTTCCGCTCTCATGGTATCTCATTTTGGCTGCGGCGCTCTTTAGCGTTGGCTTGTTTGGCGTTCTTTCACGACGCAATGCTGTTGCCATCCTGCTTGGTATTGAATTAATGCTTAACTCCGTGAACATCAACCTGGCCGCTTTTTGGAGATACGGCAACGTTCTCGACATGGCCGGACAGGTGTTCGCGATCATTGTCTTCGCGGTGGCCGCGGCGGAAGTGGCTGTTGGCCTTGCGCTGGTGATTTCCGTGTATCGCAAACGCAACACTGTGATTGCGGACGATATTGATCTGATGAAGTGGTAGGGACTTATGACGACTGAGACATTGATCTGGCTGATCCCGTTCCCTCCTGTCCTGGCGTTCTTTTTGATTGTGCTGTTCACGAATAAGAATAAAGTGCTCAGTCACACACTGGCTGTCGGGGCGGCGTTCCTTTCGTGGCTCGGAAGCATGATCGTTTTTGTGCGCGCGCTCGGCGTGGAACATCTCGGCGAGCATCCTTTTGAATCTTCGGTGAACTGGCTTCCCACAGGTGATACCTGGTTCAGGATCGGTGTGCTGATTGATCCAACTGGCGCTGCGGTATTGTTCTTTGTATCCATCACAATCTTCATGATTTTCCTGTACAGCGTTGGTTACCAAAACTACGGACAACCTCAAGGCGACCACGATGTGAAAGGCTTGCCGCCTCACGGCGCGACCGTTGAAGAACACGGACATAAGCACGTTGTGCCATCCGTCGAGCCGATGTACTCGCGCTTCTTTGCGTTCCTCGGCCTGTTCGCCTTTGGCATGTATGTGCTTGTCGTCTCGGATAACCTGCTCACCTTCTTTGTGGGCTGGGAGATTATGGGCTTGTGCTCGTACCTGTTGATTGGCTTCTGGTACGCAAAACCATCCGCGCGTGATGCAGCAGTGAAGGCCTTCATGACCACACGTATTGGCGATGTGTTTATGTTGCTCGGAATTGCCTACCTGTATTCAGCAACGGGCACGCTCTCCTTCCGGGAAATTTTCACGGAGGAAACACTTCAGGCACTTGCCACAACGATGACACCTGTCCTCGGCTTATCTGCGGCGGGATTGATCGGGTTGTTGCTCTTCATTGGTACTGTCGGAAAATCGGCGCAGTTCCCACTGCATGTTTGGCTGCCCGACGCGATGGAAGGTCCCACGCCCGTCAGCGCGATGATCCATGCCGCGACGATGGTTTCAGCTGGTGTGTACGCGGTCATTCGCATGTTCCCGCTCATCACTGCAGATTTCACCGGTCACGGTCTGACGACTACGATGTCCATCATTGCTTTCATCGGAGCGTTCACGGCTTTGTTCGCGGCGACAATCGCGGTTTCCCAAAACGATGTCAAACGGGTTCTGGCTTACTCAACGATTTCGCAACTTGGGTACATGATCGCGGCACTAGGTATCGGCGCATATGTGGCGGCGGCCTTCCATCTCATCACCCATGCCTTCTTCAAGGCATTGCTCTTCCTGGGCTCCGGTTCTGTGATACATGGCATGGAGCATGGTGTTTTGCATACGGGCAACCATCATGTAGACCCGCAGAACATGTTCAACATGGGCGGTCTGCGCAAGAAAATGCCCATCACTTTCTGGACATTCCTCATCGGAGGCTTCGCGCTTTCGGGTTTCCCGCTGATTACGGCTGGCTTCTGGTCGAAGGATGAAATCCTTGCGGATGCATTTGGTCACGGTTATTGGTGGGTGTTTGGCGCTCTCGCTCTCGCTGCGTTCCTGACTGCCTTCTACACGATGCGCCAGATCACATTGACCTTCCTCGGCGAACCCCGCACAAAGGAGGCCGAACATGCACAAGAGACGCCCTGGCCGATGACCACTCCGCTTGTCATTCTGGCGTTCTTTGCAGTGACCTATGGGTGGGTAGGCATCCCCGAACATTTCCCTGGCCTTGGTGGGCTTGTCCCGAATTGGTTCCACGAATTTGTGGGCGGTACATTAGCCGAACATCCAGAGGCCCTTGCATTTAATTGGATCCCGCTGATTACATCTCTCATAGTAGCTCTTGGTGGTCTATTCTTCGGATGGTTGGTCTATCGAAATGTCAATTCAGTTAGTGAAGATAAGCTGCAAATCCCGCTTCTCAAGAACAAGTATTACTTTGATGAAGCTTACGATGTCCTCTTCGTCAAACCGGCATACTGGATTGCAGAAACGCTCGTCTACAAATGGATGGACCAGCGTTTGATTGACGGTACATTGCACATCTTCGGTCCGGTGACCGATAAGATTGGCTCGTTCATCCGTTACTACATTGATCTGCTCATCGTGAATCAGGCTGTTGGCGATGGGTCCTACAAAGTTACATGGTGGTTCGGCCGCAACCTGCGCGGTGTCCAAACGGGGCGTATTCAGCAATATCTCATGTTCGCACTCGTAATCTTTATGCTTGTTGGTGCTGCGTTGTACTTCTACTTCAGATACTTTAGGCTCGTGGCCTAAGGAGTAAGTGATGAACTTCATCGATACTCATCTTCTCTCACTCATCTTGTTCCTGCCGTCCATCGCAGCAGTGATCATGCTCTTCCTTCCTAACGAGGGGAACAAACTCATACGCTGGTTCGCCCTTGGTGTGAGCCTCATCCCCTTCCTGCTTTCGCTGGTGGTATGGTTCCGCTTCGACCCTGATCAGGCTGGCTTCCAGTTCGAAGAGTCTTATGTCTGGTACGAAGCCATCGGCTCCTCCCTGCATCTGGGCGTGGATGGCCTCTCGCTCACGATGGTCCTGCTGACTACGCTTCTCACACCGCTTGCCATTCTCGCATCGTTCAGCATCACAGACCGCATCAAGCCTTACATGATGCTGTTCCTCTTCCTCGAAACCGGGATGCTCGGCGTGTTCATGGCGCTTGACCTTTTGATCTTCTTCGTCTTTTGGGAAGTTGGTCTTGTGCCGATGTACTTCCTCATCAATCAGTGGGGGAGCGCCAATCGGAATTACGCTTCTCTCAAGTTCCTGATCTATACCATGGGTGGATCTCTCGGACTCTTGCTTGCTGTTCAGATGCTCGGCGTTCTTTTCGGGACCTATGACCTGCTCACGTTATATCAGCGTTGGAATTCCCTTGCGCCGGATTCAATGATCCTTGGTCTGCCTGTCCAAACGGTGAAGACGATTGCGTTCTGGGCATTTGCCATTGCTTTCGCCATCAAAGTCCCTATCTGGCCTTTCCATACCTGGCTTCCCGATGCCCACACCGAAGCGCCGACGGCTGGCTCGATGATTCTGGCCGGTGTTCTGCTCAAGCTCGGCGCCTATGGCTTCCTGCGGCTCATCCTCCCGCTCTACCCATTTGAGGCGAAGATCTTTGCGGGCGCGCTGGCACTCCTTGCAACTGCCGCAATCGTTTTCGGTGCATTGGGCTCCTATGCTCAAACAGACTTCAAAAGACTCGTCGCGTACTCCTCCGTGAATCACATGGGCTTTGTGGTCCTCGGTATAGCGGCGGCAGGCCTGGCAGCCGGAACGGTCGATGCAACAATCGCATTGAATGGAGCCATCCTGCAGATGTTCAATCACGGCCTATCGGCGGCGGGCATGTTCTTCCTGGTCGGCGTGATTTATGAGCGCACCCACACACGCAATCTGAATGAGTTCGGCGGATTGTTCCCGCTTGTTCCCGTTTATGGCGGTATTCTGATCTTTACCAGCATGGCTTCGCTTGGCCTGCCCGGACTCAATGGCTTCATCTCGGAATTTCTGGTGGTCCGAGGCGCATTTCCGATCCTGACTGTTTACACAGCAATTTCCATGCTAGGCCTGCTCTTCACGGGCGCGTACATCCTAAAAGGGATCAAGAAAGTTTTGCATGGCCCATTGAATGAACATTGGGCGCACGGCGAACACAAATTGACCGAGATCAACACACGTGAGATCCTTGTCATGGCACCCTTGCTGGTGCTGATCCTGTGGATCGGCATCTGGCCTGCATGGATTTTGGACGTGATCAACAAAGCCGTGGTCATGCTGTTCTAAGAGGTAGATGATGAATTTTCCTTTCCTGAGTGTCATCATGTTTACACCGATCGTGGCAGCGTTGTTGATATTGTTGTTGCCTGCGCAGCGGAAGAACGAAGCCCGCGCGCTGGCTCTTGTTGCCGCGGTATTCGCACTCGTTCTGTCTTTCTGGGTATATTTCAATTACGATCAGACAGCAGGAGGCTATCAATTCATTGAGAAATATGACTGGCTTCCGGCACTCGGAATCGGCCTGCACTTCGGCGTAGATGGCATGAGTACACCGCTCGTTTTGTTGACGGGTGTGGTTATGTTTACGGGTGTGCTCATTTCCTGGGGTGATGACGACAAACATGTCATGGCTGGCATTCAAGACCGCC
>DASWKT010000087.1:0-2328 GCA_036396515.1 Anaerolineales bacterium
CATGAAATCAATTTTCGACTGGTTCAAGAAACACTTCAAAAAATGGTATCAGCCCGATGCTGAAATGGCGAAAATGCTTCAATCGCTGGCGATGACCAAGGAAAATGAAATTTCCTGTGACGATGTATATGCCGTGCTGGATGAGTTCGCTGAGGCTGTACGCCGAGGTGAGAATGTTTTGCTGCTCATGCCTCTTGTCCGACAGCACCTGGACATGTGCCCCGATTGCCGAGAGGAATATGAGGCCTTGCTGATGATGTTACAGCCAGCCTTTTAATGTAGTGGGGCATTCTACGGGAATCAGTCTCAATATTATGGGTTAGGGCTCTCTTGCGCGTCGATGAATTTGGTAAGGATTGAGAAACGACATGTGTCTTTCAAAAACAAGAGCGTTTGCTCTACCGCTTGTCTCATAAATTACTAAACATTTCGTCAAAAATGGTAGATTAAAAAGAACTTCAAGTTTAGATACGCATGGACATGCGTGCGGCACTTGGTAATTCAATCGAAGGAGAGAGTTATGTCAACTTCAACTTTATCTACACAAAAAATGGATACGCGTGCCCTATGGTTGGGTGCGGTGGCTGGCATCATCGGCGGCATTCCATTCGGGATCCTGATGGGCATGATGGGTATGATGCCGATGATCGGAATGCTGGTTCGGGTGGAGAGCGCCTTTGTTGGTGTGCTTGTCCACGCCGCGATCAGCGCTATCACCGGCGCGATCTACGGCTTCTTTGCCGTACGCTTCCCGCTGACCTGGGGCAACGCCGTACTTGGTGGCCTCGTGTACGGTGTCATCTGGTGGGTGCTCGGTGCGCTGGTCTTGATGCCTGCCCTGCTCGGCATGTTCCAGATGATCTTTGTCATTGAGCAAATGCAATGGATGAGCCTGCTGGGACATATCATCTTTGGCGAGGTTTTGGCACTTTCCTTCGTGTGGCTTTATCGCCGCGCGAAGTAGATAAGGCAAACAAATGGGCGCGGGGCAAGGATAAAATCGAAGTTCATGTCGAACCTTCAACTGAACGCCGCCGCGCCTGATGTGACACTTCTTGACCTCAACAGCCAGCCCGTCCCGCTTTCGCAGATGTGGCGAGGAGGGCAGAATATCCTGTTGGTATTTCTGCGTCACCTGGGTTGACTTCCCTGCCGCGAGCATGTGGCACAGTTGTGCCAGCATTTACCGGAATTTGAGGTGCTCAACACGCGCATCGTCCTCATCTCGTTTGGAAGACCTGATCAGGCGCGTGTCTGGCTGGAGGAGACCTGTTGGCTTGCGCCTGTCGAAATCAACGCACCCTTTACACTTTTGCTTGATCCCGAACGTAGGGCTTATCGTGCTTATGAGCTTGAATATTCCCTGCTTCGTTCCTGGGGGCTAAAGGTGTGGCGACGATACGCGCAACTGCTCTTCAAAGGGAGAATGTGGCGCGGTATTCAGGGCGATAGCGGGCAATTGGGCGGAGATATCATCGTGGATTCAACTGGTCGCATTCGTCTGGCCTTTCGTAGCCATGATCCCACTGACCGCCCCGATGTCCAATCGCTACTGGCTGCTCTGCGTTGAGGACAGGACGCTTTCGGTTTGGGCTTTGCTGTTCAAACTCCAATCGTAAGGTTTGTATCGAAGAGAGACCCTGCCGCGCTGCTGCATGAGCCAGGTTCGTTCCGTTGTATCTGAAAGGTGGGACAAGACGAAATCGATGATCCCTTCACGTCTGCCAAAATCTGTCGCAAACCATTTGAATATAGACGAGAGCTGAAGCGTATTCTTCTCGGGCATGATCTGCACATCGGTTGCCAGATAACTGCGTGTTGCCAAATCCAATTGTGATTCTAAGTCCTCTGCGGAATACACACGAATTGGCGGACAGGAGCGGCTGGCGCAATTGAGCGCGAAGTGGATGCGCGCGTCGAATGGCTGAATCACCCACTTCAGGCGCGGGTCAGATGAACCGAATTGTTTTCCCGGAAACAATGGATGGCCTCGATTAGCGCGCAAAATGCCATGCTCGATATCATCGCAACTCATGCGCTGGTCACCAACCAAATAGGCGGCCTGGCGGAGAAAGGTGAGCCCAGCACGTTGTTCCGTGATACTGCGCCGTATCCCCAGTGCAATCACCGCATCTAACACAAGTGTGTTATACAGATTGATCCAAAATGCCAGTCGCGCGTTGCGATCAGGAAGAGTAGATGGATCGAAGGTATGCAATTTTCCTGTGCAACGGCGAAAATCATCATAGAGCAGGCTGGCGCGCAAAGAGGCGTAATCCACTCTCTCGCCATGCTCTGTCAGTCCGCCGGATAGAATTTCATGCAGAA
>DASWKT010000088.1:0-9801 GCA_036396515.1 Anaerolineales bacterium
TTAACACTTATCTTATTTTTGAATGTCTTTTCGCATATTCCCCCTCTTGAACAGAAAAGATGTTTTGTTTATTAACCGACGCGTACCCGGCGGGCATGATATCCATGCCTGGGGGCGGTCATGCGTCTGTATCCCATGGAAGATAGCGATACAGGATGCCGATAGAGACTGAGTCCACGTCCCACAAGGGGCCGATCCGGGTATGGCAGAGGCCTAGCCCAGGACCGAAGGTGCCAAAGGGGAGACTTTAACCAGCAATTTTCGGTTTGCACAGGCGAACAGAATTGTGCTATTATTTACAAATGCACCTTAAAGGAGTTTCTTGGTGAGCTTTCAGGCCATTGGTGTGGGGCACGGATGACAGAACCTTCGGGTAGCCGGTATGCTCATAACCAAAGCAAAAAAGGCAAAGCGTAATGGCAACCATCCTTATTGTTGACACCCACCCATCTGACCGCCGATCGTATATTACGTTGCTCGGTAATTTTGGCCATCGCCTGCTGGAAGCTCGTGATGGCGCCGAAGCGTTGGAACTGGCGCGAGCCGAACTCCCTGATCTGATCATCACCGACATTATTATGCCAAATATGGATGGGTTTACTTTGGTGCGCCGCCTGCGCGCCGAACCCCTTCTGGCAGGCGTGCCGGTCGTTTTTCAGACCGCCAATTATCTTGAGTCAGAAATACGTAGAGTGGCGCAAGCCAGCGGCATCCGGCACATCCTCGGCAAGCCAGCCGAACCGCAGGAAATACTGCGCACAATACAGGAAGCTCTCAAACAGCCGACCATACCGACCAGGCTGCCTCAAACCGGACAACTCCAGCGTGAACACCTGCAGTTGCTGACCGACAAACTCTACCAAAAAAACAAGGAGTTGGAGAAAGCCAACGAGCGCCTGCGCAATCTTTCACTGACCGATGGACTGACCGGCTTAAACAACCGGCGCGGCTTCATGATCTTGGCTACCGGGCTGTTGAAATTTGCCCGGCGGGCCGGACACCCCTTGTCTCTCCTGTATATAGATATGGATAGCCTGAAACATATGAACGATACCTTCGGCCACGCCGAGGGTGATACCGCTTTGACTCACTTTTCCGAGATATTGACCAAGACATTTCGGGATTCAGATGTTATCGGCCGGCTGGGCGGCGACGAGTTTGTAGTCCTGACTGTCGACACGACCGAAAATGATCTTATTAGCATTCAGGCGCGCTTGCAAAACAATGTGGATACCTATAACCTCCAAGCTGTGCGCGGTTATGCTCTGTCTTTCAGCTTGGGAATCATCCGGGTCGACATGGACTCCACTCTTACCATGGAGGAATTGCTCTCCCAAGCGGACGCAGCAATGTACAAACATAAACAGAGCCGAAAACGTACAGCATAATGTCAATCCGGAGCATGACGACTGTCCTAACTGCGCCAATTTCCAGCGAAAGAGCGCGGCTCGCTGAGGCCTGGATAATAGACTAATTTCCTCGTAAAAGCCAGAGTGGATTGTCGCCATACTGAAGGCTCAGCCCATGTAAAATCAGACCAAACTGCGAGAGCGCGAACCACAAGAGGAAGATCGTCAGCGCGATCGAAGCCTGGTCTATCCACCTTGGTGTTCCTTCCTTTAGTTCCGTGACCCGCTCCCGCCAGCCGGTCACTTTCTTTTCATACTCCTGTATTGAAGAGAGAAAATTCTGCAGGCTTTCCTTCGTCTCAGTCAGGTCACCCCCCAGCAGAAAGGAGGTATCGCTTACAAACGTCGATGCCTGTTGAGCAACTATCTCTATCTCCCCAATATCGGAATCCAATGAAACGGCGGAAACGACCAGGTCTGCCACTATCTTATCGGGCGTGTTCAGATCCACAAACGGCACCAAACTACTGATCCCATCAAGGACAGATTGTAGATTTTCCAGCGTCGCGCGGGCCGCATCGATTCTCTCACGAGTTGTTTTCAAGTCAGGGATAAGTCTGTCGTCTAATGTGCCCTGGATACTGTCAAAAATATTTTCTGCATCGCCCGTTTGTTCAGCAAGTTTTTCCAGCGCCTTCTCGGTGGCCTCCACAATCCGTAGAGCGCGTTCCAGATCCTTCGCGGAAGATTGCAGGGTGGCCTGTGCCTGTGCAAGTTCCAAATCAATTTCTACCAATACGTCGGTTGCCTCGCGGGCCAACGGTTCGTTATAAATCCAAATTGCGGCAATCCCGATCACGCTAAAAGCCAAAAGGATGGAACTCAGAGCAAGTAATATACCAGTAAGAATTTTGCGCACCATTTTATGTCCTTTACTTCATCTGCCTGAAGGTGATGAAATCCGCTCAAGCCTAAGGTTTTTTCGCGCTTTTGTGGTGAATTCCGCAATAAGATTATACACCGCGCCCCCAAACATTCAGGACTATAATTCAAACAAGTTATAGGTCAACTCCACACACAGGAGAATAAACATGCTCGTCATTGTTAGCGACCTTCATCTGGGAGATGGCACAACTGCTAACTCCATCGCGCCGAGCGCGTTCCGTTTGTTTTCCAATCGTTTGCGTGAAACGGCTTATTTCGCTGCCTTTCGCAGTGATGGGACATATCGTCCAATTGACAGCCTTGACCTTGTGCTGATGGGCGACATCCTGGACCCGCTTCATTCCACCCTCTGGCTGGATACCGCGCCGGGCACGCTTAACTACACCCGCCCGTGGACTGATATCCGCGGCCCGCACTTCGCGCCCAAACTGGATGAAACCACGCAGGCCATCATCCAGGAGAATAAAGAGTCGCTGGAAACACTGAAACGCATCGCAAACGGCCAGACAGTCCTGCTGCCTCCAGCCAACAGTCGCGGGCAGCCTGATTTTGACTCCAAGGAACGCATTGCCTTAAAAGCTCGCATTCATTACATGGTGGGCAACCATGACTGGTATTACCACCTCGTAGGAGGCGACTTCGATGAAACCCGCAGGAAGATCATAGACTCGATGGGTTTAAGCAACTCATACGAGCGCTTTCCCTACGAGCTGGAAGAATCCCCACCCCTGCGTGAAGTCATGGAGAGATACAAGGTGTTTGTACGTCATGGCGACTATTACGACAAATTTAACTTCAACCGCGAAAAGGGACGCGATCACTCCGCACTTGGCGACGTCTTTACCATGGACGTATGTAACCGCTACCCGGTCGAAGTGCAAAAACGCTATGGAGACAAACTCTCTCCTGAAATCATAAACAGCCTGCGCCGGATCACGAATGTCCGCCCGGCTTTGGCCACCCCTCTCTGGATCAGCGGGCAGATCAAACGTCACGCGGGAACGATCGCCCTCGAAGCGGAACTCAAAAAAATATGGGATGATCTATGCGATGAGTTCCTCCAGCTCGACATCGTCCGTGAGCAGGATAGGGCATTTAAGTTCGATATCGTTGATGCCATGCAGCTGATACTCAAAATCTCAAAGCGTACATCATTTGAAACACTCAACGATATCGTCATATGGGTGCGCGATCGATTGCGGGAAAGTGACCGTTCCTTTGCAGAACATGCCCTGGGCGAACCGGCCTTCCTCAACGACTCGGCGGGTTTCGTAGTGTACGGGCACACACACCAGCACGAGATCGTCCCGCTTGATTCAG
The DNA here is from genome assembly GCA_036396515.1 of Anaerolineales bacterium. Lineage (GTDB taxonomy): Bacteria > Chloroflexota > Anaerolineae > Anaerolineales > Villigracilaceae > Defluviilinea. Next base: position 3,615 of record DASWKT010000088.1, read on the forward strand.
ATGGTGAGCCGCCGAATGAACAAAACCAGCTATACATCAACTCCGGGACATGGCGCTCCTACTATGACCTGGCCGTCAAAGACCCCAGGGAGCAGAAATTCGTCAGGTATCAAACGCTTACCTATCTGACTTTCTATAAGGATGATGAACGCCAGGGACGGAAGTTTGAAGTCTGGTCCGGTGCGTTCGCCTGATTGGGCAGGACCCTGATGTTATCATCGTCAGCGGATGGTTTCAAATCCTCGTCTGGCCTCTACTCTTTGATTTTTTTCAAAAACCCCGGCGTGTTCAATTCCCGTTCAAGCAAATAAGTGAAGTAGCCCTGCATGAGAGTCTCGGTCTCCTGTTGAACATCGAGACCGGGCCTTGCGCGCGTGGCATCGGCATAACGACTTCGCTGAAAGTGACGCAGGTATTTCAGGGCTTCAATGGAGATGTTATGCAAATGGCGCAATCCCTGCCCACAACGCGGACAGATTACCCCGCCCGCGCTAAATGAAAAGAACTGATCTTCTGCTTTGATCTCTCTTCTGCAATTGGAACACTCGAAGAGCTGGGGGCGGAATCCCAGATGATCGAGCAGGCGCATCTCATAATAACGGATGACAAGCCACGGGTCCGATTTTGAGGCGAGGCGGGAGAGGGTATCTGTCAACAAACGGAAGATGGACGGGCTCTCGGTCTCATCTTCGTACGTGAATCGATCCAGCAATTCCATCACGTAAGAGGCATGGCTCGTGAGGATCAAATCTTCACGAAGAGGCTGGTAAGCATCCACCGTATCAGCCTGCGTAACGATCAGCATGTCGCGTCCTTTGGCGAGCTGCAGTTTGACATGCGTGAAGGGCTCGATATGCCCGGCTTTGCGTGAAGCGATCTTGCGAGCACCTTTGGCGATGGCACGCGTCTTTCCGAGTTGGCGCGTGTAGAGGGTTAATAGCCGATCCGCTTCGCCATAGTCACTATGACGAAGCACGACTGCCTCAACACGGAAGGAACGGAATTTGGTTTCAGGCATGGAGGAAGTATACAGGTATACAAGTAAACAGGTAAGTGGGTTGTGTACTTGTATACCTATTTAGGCAAATGCTCCGGCGTAAACGCCTCTGGCAAGAGTTCTCTCACCGTAGTCTCTTTTAGAAGTTTTCCGGTTCGATCTGCCAGGAGGACAATCGTATCCAGGCCAAATTCAGCGAGCACCTGACGGCACCCGCCGCAAGGAAAGCCGCCGTTATCCGTCACAACAGAGATTACCTCAAACTCTTTCTCACCTTCAGAGACTGCCTTGAAGACCGCCACGCGTTCTGCGCACATGGTCTGAGGATAGGCGGCGTTCTCCACGTTGACGCCGGTGAAGATACGTCCTGTCTTTGTGCGCAGCGCCGCGCCGACGGAATAATTCGAATATGGGGCATACGCGCGTTGCCGCGCCATGTTGGCTAAGTCAATGAGTGACTGTTTTTCTTGTTTTGTGAGGGTCATGATTCCTACCCGTCATTGCGAGACCCTGAAAGGGTCGAAGCAATCTCCTGTAATGAAGAAGATTTTCGTTAGTTGAGATTGCTTCGTCGCGGCGCCCCCTTACGCGGGACCTTCGACAAAGCGCCACTCCTCGCAATGACGTTATCCTTTCTTCTTTCTTTCTACTTTCCTGATCGCGCGGGCAGGCATGCCGACCACCAGTGTATCTTCAGGGACATTCTTGGTCACGACTGCGCCTGCACCGGTACGCGCGCCATCTCCGAGCTTCAGCGGCGCGATAAGCATGGTGTCCGAACCAATAAATACATCTTCGCCGATCTCGGTTGGGTTCTTCTTCTCACCATCGAAGTTTGCGGTAATGGTCCCCGCGCCGATGTTCGTGTTTGCCCCAATCGTAGCATTCCCGATATACGAGAAATGTCCCATCTTGACGCCTTCAGCAAGCATGGAATCCTTGACTTCGCCGAAGTTTCCCATATGAACGTGGCTTTTCAAATGCGCGCCTTTTCGCAGGCGGGCAAACGGTCCAATATCCACATGATCCTCGATCCTCGCGCCTTCCATGACGGAGGCCAGCACTTTAGAGCGGTTTCCGATCCTCGAATCCCGGATGATCGTGTTCGGACCAATGACGTTTCCCTCGCCAATTTCAGTATTTCCATGAATGTATGTATTGGGCAGGAGGGTCGTATCCCTGCCGATCTTCACACCCACTTCTATGTAGGTCGACGCGGGATCCATCATGCTCACGCCGTTCAGCATGTGCTCCCTATTGATGCGCATGCGTAACGCGGCTTCTGCTTCGCTCAAATGGATACGGGTATTGATCCCGATGGTTTCGATAAAATCACCATGCACGACGGCTTGCACAGGCAGATCATCCTTTATGGCAATTTCGACGATGTCTGTCAGATAATACTCACCCTTCTTGGGATTCTTCCGAATGCGATGCAACGCGTTCCATAGCCACTCCGCATTGAAGCAGTACGCGCCGACATTCAACTCTCTGATCTCCTGCTGTTCAGGTGTGGCGACATATTCCTCGACGACAGCTTCCACCGTTCTATCGGCTTTTCGTACGATACGCCCGAAGCCGCGTGGGTCGTCTGCGATAACGGTCAGCAGGCTAAGAGGCCCGGAATTGAGGCGTTGCGTTTCAAGGAGGCGTTTGAATGTCTCCCCGCGCAGCAAAGGCATATCCGCATACGTCACGATCACGTAATCCGTGTTGCCCCTAAGCGAAGACTCGGCCTGCATGGCTGCGTGTCCCGTGCCAAGTTGCGGTTCCTGCAAAACGCATTCCGCGCGGTCGCCCAGATATTTTTTCACTTCTTCTGAGCCATGACCAACGATCACAACCGGTCTTTCTGTCGTGGCATCCTTCAACGCTTCGAGCACATGCCACAGCATGGGTTTCCCGCATAGTGGATGTAAGACTTTGGGCAGATCAGATTTCATACGTGTGCCCTGCCCCGCCGCCAGCAACACAGCAGTCACTTTCATAAACAACTCCTGCGAATAGAAAACAAGTCCCGCATAAGCGGGATACCTGTAGTAGGCAAGGCTGGGGCGCCTGGATTCGAACCAAGATCCACAGCTCCAAAGGCTGGTGTGCTGCCCTTGCACCACGCCCCAGTGCGGACGAATTGTATCACAGTCACAGAAGACGAAATAATCTCACTTCTTCTTGAATGGACCAATAAACTTAAGCGGCCCGGTTAGATTTAGGCCCCCTGTTCCTTTTCCGGGAGTTAGCCCCAGTTTACGAGCCTCCTCATACGTGATCACATCGGGATTGGTCGGCATATTGCTGGTCTTCTCGACCGCCTCATCCCAGAAGGCATCAATGTCCTTGACTTTCGACTTCTTGTCTGCGGAGGCAAACAATGCATCGAGATCCACTTCAGGCTCGGGTTCATTCGTTTCGAGAATCGATTCAGGCTCAGGGAAGGTTGATTCCGTTAGCATCGTGATAGGCGCCACCCCGAGCGATTGTAGAATATTCTCAACCTCCGCGCGTACAGTCAGCATCCCCTGCACCGTCTGGAGGATGCGATCAGCCTTGGCAAGGTTTTTGCCAGCCAGCAATAATGCATGAGAGGAATCGACCGGGATAAGAATTAGATCATGATCTTCGCCGCTGAAAACGTGATAGTTTTCGGGCCGCTCCTGGTGGATAAATCGGGAGACCTTCAAGCCAGCGCCATAAATCGCCATCAAGGCCGAGATCAATGAAACTTCCATGCTGCTGTCATATAGATCCCCGGCGCGTGCCAGCACGCGGCCGCGGTCGCTGATCAGGAAGACCGCGTCAGCCCCGATCTTCAGGCGAAAGCCGGTAAGCAGTTCGGATAGACTCTGACGGTGTTCCTCAGCGTTCCCGCTCATCTCGGGCGGGAAGATCGTACGCACCAACCCCAGACTGCGCTCGACCGCATCCAGAAAATCTGCCATCGGGATGGGCTTGTCGAAGATGGCGACGGCGCCGGCTCCCAGCATTTCATCGCGCGCTTTGCGTAATGTCACGCCGGAAATAAAGATCACTTTCAGATCCGCGTTGCGAGCGCGAATCTTGCGCATCATCTCAACACCCGAGATACCTGGCAAGCGATAGTCTGCCACGAGCAGATCAATCTTGCGGCGAGACGCCTCAAGCAACGCTTCCTCACCGGAGGGCGCGTCGATAATATCCAGTTCATGCCCAAGGGTTTGCAGGGCCGAATGGAGCAGGCGAACGATATCGCGCTGATCGTCAACGAGAAGAATACATTGGTTTGCCATACGAGATTCCTCTCTTTATTAGTACGCGAGCCAGCAAGCCACCCAGTGCTCGGGGCTTACTTCGAGCAAGGGCGGCAGCTCGTGCGAGCATTTCTCAATTGCCACCGGGCACCGAGGATGGAAGCGGCAACCTTGCGGCGGGTTGAGCGGGCTTGGGACATCACCTTTCAAAATAATGCGCTGCCGCCTCAGACGCGGATTCGGAACCGGGATGGCCGACATCAGCGCCTGTGTATATGGATGCAGCGGGTTACGGAATAACTCCTCACGGGTGGTCAACTCGACGATTTTGCCCAGATACATCACTGCCACACGGTCTGATACATGTTCAACAACCGAAAGATTGTGAGCAATGAACAAATACGTCAGACCAAATTCCACCTGCAAATCCTTCAAAATATTCAATACCTGTGACTGTATGGATACATCCAATGCAGAGACCGGCTCATCACAGATGATGAACCTGGGACGAAGAGCCAGTGCGCGCGCAATCCCAATACGCTGGCGCTGCCCACCGGAGAACTCATGCGGATAACGGCGGGCATGGTAATCTTCCAGTCCTACCTTCTTGATCGTCTCACGCATAATATCCACGCGCTCTTTGGGCGTGCCGATATTATGAATATGCAAACCCTCCATCACAGATTCGCCGATCGGCACGCGCGGATCGAGTGAAGCATACGGATCCTGAAAAATGATCTGCATATCGCGGCGCACAGCTTTTAATTCGCGCGGCTTCAGCGAAAGCACATCCTTATTATCGAACTTTATCACGCCTGAGGTTGGCTCGATCAGGCGCAGCATGGTGCGTCCCACAGTGGTTTTGCCGCAACCGGACTCCCCCACCAGCCCGAGCGTCTCCCCTTTTTTTACTACAAAGCTGACGCCATCCACCGCCTTGAGATGGTTCACCACCCGTTGAAGCAGTCCTGCCCGTACAGGAAAATACTTGACAAGATCGTTGACTTCTACGAGTGTCTCCCCATTATGGTGGTTACTTTTTTGCATACTTAATGCTCCAATAAACGGCGTCTATTAATTGACCTTAAGCGGCGCAACATGTCCCTCTGCGTCTTGATATAACCAGCAGCGCACATGATGGCCGGGTTTAACTTCTTCGAGTTCGGGCTTCACTTCAGCACAAATGGTGCATGCGTACTTGAGACGTGCCTGGCAACGCGGTGCAAAACGGCAGCCGGGCGGCAAATTGACCAGGTTGGGAACCGAGCCGGGGATGACATCCAATCGTTCCTTGATCTCTCCAAGAACAGGGATCGAACCGATCAATCCCTGAGTATAGGGATGCAACGGTTCATCGAACAGCAGGTTGACCTCCGCCTGCTCCACGATCTCGCCCGCATACATCACTGCCACGCGCTCGGCCATCTCTGCAACCACACCCAGGTCATGAGTAATTAGGATGACCGACGTGCCCATGTCCCGGCGAAGGTCGCGCATCAGATCAAGGATCTGCGCCTGAATGGTTACGTCCAAAGCTGTGGTCGGTTCATCCGCGATCAACAGTTCCGGCACGCAGGCGAGTGCCATCGCGATCATCACGCGCTGCGCCATGCCGCCTGATAGCTCGTGCGGATACGCATCCACGCGCCGCTCGGGATCAGGGACTCCGACCATCTTGAGCAACGCCACAGCACGTTTGCGGCCTGCCTCTCTTCCCAGATCCTGATGAACGCTCAACACCTCACTCAACTGATCGCCAACTCTAAACACAGGGTTTAGCGCAGTCTGCGGCTGTTGAAAGATCATCGAGATGCGGTTGCCGCGCACTTTTATCATCTCATCCTCAGGCAGATCGAGCAGGTTTTCACCATCCAGTAAAATTTCCCCCGCATCCACTCTGCCCGGCTTCGAAATCAGGCGCATGATCGAAAGCGATGTCACACTTTTCCCGCAGCCAGATTCA
>DASWKT010000089.1:0-4736 GCA_036396515.1 Anaerolineales bacterium
CTTGCTTTTCTGTTTTCCTGGTTTCTGAGCGGATTCCGTGCCATCCAATCAGCGGTCTTTTTGCTGCCGTTGTTCCTTTTTGGATTTGCTTATCTCATGTATCGCGGACGCGAAATGTTTGCATGGATTTCAGCGCAATAAAAATGCAGACGACTCTGGTTATCTTTTCCGGGCTCCCGGGCACAGGCAAATCCACGTTGGCGAACAAACTGGCGCGTGAACTGCGCTGGCCGCTCCTGCGGATTGACGATGTGATTGGCGAAGTTCCAGAGAATCCAAATGTGGCGTTCTGGGATTCAAAGGTGGCGATTTTGCTAGATCTAACTGAAACACAGCTCGAACTAGGCCTCAGCGTGATTGTGGACTCGGTCTTTATGAACATGGATCGCAATCACGCTCAGGAACTTGCACGCAAGCACCAGGCGCGCTTTCTTCCGATCTTTGTTTTCGTGTCTGATGAGAATGTCTGGAAAGAACGCGTAACAAATCGCTCTAAGGTGTTGAACCATAAAGATGTCGCGACCTGGGAGAGAATCCAGCACCAACGCGAACGATTCCGCAAGTGGGAGCCAGATACGGCGCTCTTTATCGACTCTCTTCATTCATTTGATCGAAATTATGAAGCTGTATTGAATTTCGTGACAAAGGAGCAAGTGGAGTTACGATCTTTGCCTGACCTTCGGCTGGTCAACGGGAAGTATCATGATTAGGCAAGTTCTCATTTGATCAGGAATAAATATATGCCCTCATCTACCAAACTCACCCGCTCTCTCGTTGATGTCGCCATGGGACGCGCGCCTGCTGACCTTGTCATCCTCGATGGCAAATGGGTGTCTGTCCAATCAGGTGAGATCATCCCCGGTTCTGATATCTCTATTAAAGATGGGCATATCGCCTATGTGGGCGAAGATGCGGATCACACCATTGGAAAGAAGACCACGGTCATCGATGCAAAGGGCCGCTATCTTGTACCCGGTCTGCTCGATGGGCACATGCATGTCGAATCGGGCATGGTAACGGTCACAGAGTTTGTGCGTGCTGTTGCAGTGCGCGGCACCACAGGCATGTTCATTGACCCGCACGAGATGGCAAATGTCTTTGGTCTGAAGGGCGTCAAATTGATGGTGGACGAGGCCCAAAAGCAGCCCATCCATGTCTGGGTGCAGATGCCTTCCTGCGTTCCCTCCGCTCCGGGATTGGAAACACCGGGCGCGTCCATCGGTCCGAAGGAGGTCGCGAAGGCAATGAAGTGGGACGGCATCATCGGTCTCGGCGAGATGATGAACTTCCCGGGTGTGTTCATGGGCGATGAAAAGATGCTCGATGAAATGTCCCTTACACACGCCGCAAACAAAACCATTGGCGGGCATTACGCTTCGCCGGACCTGGGCATCCCATTTCATGGATATGTGGCGGGCGGCGCAGAGGATGACCACGAGGGCACTCATCTCGAAGATGCGGTCGAACGTGTGCGTCAGGGGATGAAGGCCATGCTCCGTTACGGCTCTGCTTGGTTTGATGTCGCTTCGCAGGTTGGCGCGATCACACAACTAGGCTTGGACTCGCGCCGCTTCCTTCTTGTCACTGATGACTCACACGCCCAAACGATCTCTGAAGACGGCCATATGGACAGAGTCCTACGCCACGCCATCGAGCAGGGACTTGAACCGATAACCGCGATCCAGATGATGACCATCAATACCGCCGAGCATTTCGGCCTGAGCAAGGAAATGGGTATGATCGCCCCCGGCCGCTGGGCAGATGTGGTGCTTGTCAAGGACTTGAAGAATTTCACAGCAGACATGGTCATTGCAAAGGGACAGGTCGTTGCCGAGAAGGGGAAATGGAGAGTTGAATTGCCGAAATTCCGGTATCCCTCCTGGGCGACGAAATCTGTCCAATTGAAACGGGCACTAAAAGCAAGTGATTTTGTTTTGAAAGTGAATGGCAATAAATCCAAGTTGAAAGCCAATGTGATTGGTGTGATCGAGAATCAAGCCCCCACCCGGCATCTGACCTTCGATGTCCAGCCTGAAAATGGCGAGATCAAAGTTGACATGGAACGCGACATTGCCAAGATCGCGCTCGTCGAGCGCCACAAGGGCACGGGCGGCGTGACAATGGGGCTTGTCAGCGGGTTTGGCTTTACGGAGAAATGCGCCATCGCTTCAACGGTTGCGCATGACAGCCATCACATGATCGTTGTCGGCACAGATGAAGAATCCATGGCGGTGGCAGGCAACAGTCTTGCGCGAAGCGGCGGTGGACAGGTCGTTGTCAAGAACGGTAAAGTCATTGGCAAAGTCGAGTTGAAGATCGGCGGCTTGATGTCGGCTGAAAAGGCAGATGTGGTCGCGAAGAAAGCAGAAACGATCCTGGAGGGCTTTAGGACTTGTGGATGTAAACTCAACAATCCGAATATGCAGTTGTCGTTACTCGCGCTTGTGGTGATCCCAGAGTTGCGAATTTCAGATAAAGGTCTCGTAGATGTGACCAAATTCAATTTTGTTCCAGTATTGGAGGGATGATGGCTAATTTTCCATTTCAACGTTTGCAAGCTGATCTGTCCGCGCTCATCTTGAGCACGCCTGCAGGTCAGCGTCTCGTGTCTGAACCTGAGCTTGCAAAACAGATGGGCGTCTCGCGTGCCACGCTGCGCGAGGCGATGCGTACGTTTGAGACGCAGGGCTTGATCCGCAGGAGGCAAGGGGCGGGGACGTTCGTCGTTGGCAAAGTGCCGGTGATGGAGGCGGGACTGGAAGTGCTTGAGAGCCTGGAAACAATGGCTCAACGTATGAATTTGAAGGTCACGGTTAGTGACTTGCATATCGAGCAGGTTGAGGCGGATGAGAAGGTTGCACAGGCTTTGGGCGTTTCGGAGGGAGCAAGCCTCACGCGCATCCGACGTGTGATCCGCGCCGATAACCGCCCTGTCGCTTATTTGGTCGATACCCTGCGCGCAGAGAGCCTTGACCCTGAGGCTCTGTCCTATCGATTTAGTGGATCGGTCTTGGACTATCTGCTGTTGAGCAAGGTCGATCTGAGACTGTCACGCGCCGCGATCAGCGCGACCAACGCGCCAGCCGATGTGGCAAAGGCGCTTGAGATCCAGCGCGATGATGTGTTATTGCACTTCGCCTCCCAATTGTACGATGCGACTGGCAGTGTGGTGGATTACTCCATGAGCTATTTTATTCCCGGGTATTTCCATTTCCATGTCAATCGCCGCATAGGAAGTTTGTGATTCGCCACAGAGATACGGCATTAGATGATTTCTTTCTTTAGCAAAGAAGAGCACAGATCACAGGGAGTCAACGACTCCAGTCGTTGCTTTCGTGGTACCAAAGTCAGGAGACTTTGGACTCCCGGTTTATCATAACTCCGCAGCCAATTAATTTTAGTATGAGGTGCTTGTGATCGTTCAGGAAATCAAAAAGAAAGTCGAAGAAAATCGCGAGAACATTATTCGGTTTATGCGCGAGATCTGTGCCATCCCCTCGATGGATTCGCAACTCAAGGAAGTGGGTGACCGTATCGCGGCTGAGATGAACAAGCTTGGCTTTGACGAGGTCCGCTTTGACAAAATGGGCAACATCCTGGGACGGATCGGTTCGGGCAAGCGCGTCATTGTCTATGACTCGCACGTCGATACGGTGGGCATCGGCGATCCAGCCACCTGGCACTGGGATCCGTTTCAAGGCAAGGTGGAAGGCGATGTCTTGTATGCGCGCGGCGCGTGCGATGAGAAGGGCTCCACACCTGGGATGATCCATGGGCTTGCCATCGCGCGTGATCTGGGCTTGCTCGAAGGCTGGACGGTATATTACTTTGGGAACATGGAAGAATGGTGCGATGGTATTGCTCCCAACACGTTCGTCGAAGTTGACCCCTGTATTAAGCCTGACTTTGTCGTCATCGGTGAGCCGACCAAAATGCAGGTCTATCGCGGGCATAAAGGCCGCGTCGAGTTGAAGGTCACATCCAGTGGCAAGTCTGCTCATGCCGCATCGCATCATCTGGGCGATAGTGCCTTGTATAAAATGCTCTCCGTGATTTCCGGTATTCGCGAGCTGGACGCGCATTTGCATACCGATCCATTTCTGGGGAAAGGCACCATTATGGTGACCGATACGCGTATCAGCACAGCCTCCATCAACGCTGTCCCGGATGGATTCACGGTCTTCATTGACCGTCGTTTGACCTTCGGTGAGACAAAGGAGGAAGCCATTCAGCAGGTGCGTGATTTGATCCCAGGTTATTTGCGGAACCAGATCAGTGTAGAAGAACTTTTCTATGATGACCCATCTTACACGGGCTTTGTATTCCCCGTCGACAAATATTATCCGGCGTGGGCACTGGAAGAAGCGCATCCCATTGTGCAGGCAGGGCAGGAAACTGTCAGACAGTTATGGAAAGAAACGCGTCCCACAGGTAAATGGAATTTCTCGACGAACGGAACCTACTGGGCAGGCAAGGCAAAAATACCGTCGATTGGGTTTGGCCCGGGCGATGAAGTGTACGCTCATGCCAGTCACGAACAGATCTCACTGAACGAGGTTGTCGCCGCGACCGAGTTTTACGCGTTATTCCCAAAGATGTTGGAGGAGAAAACAACGTAATCCATTGTGCATATTGCTCCGCTGCCGTCCCCGGTGCCTGGAGCATACGTATTCGCCAAAGCAGGAACAGCTGAGCACTGGAGGATCTGTACCTGTCATCAATCTTATAACCCTGGA
>DASWKT010000090.1:0-3428 GCA_036396515.1 Anaerolineales bacterium
TTCACGCCAGTCGAGCGAGACGCCGTATTCACGGATCTTTCCTTCAGCTTTGAGTTTTTCAAACTCCTCGTATTGTGAGGCGACTCTGCCATGCATCATTTCACGCGGTGGGTTATGCATGAGCACGATATCCAGATAATCAGTTTGTAACCGGCGCAGGCTTGCTTCAATGGATGGACGAACTGCCTTCGCACTGAAATCAGTGAGGCCTTCCGCAGTATGACCGAACTTTGTGCAGAGGATGACATCTTTGCGCACGGACTTTAATCCCTCGCCGAGCAATTCCTCGCTTCTGCCTCCACCGTAGCCTAGTGCAGTGTCGAAGAAGTTGCAGCCAGCTTCGAGCGACTTCTGGATAATGTGCAATGCTTCACTTTTGCTATCGACTCCCCAATCCGGGTTTGCCAATTGCCACGCTCCCAGACCAATCTCTGAGACGTTCATGCCAGTTTTACCAAACGGCCGAAGTTTCATGTCTTCTCCCTGCTTATCTCTCTAAAAGCGCATCAATTTCCTGCATTTGCTCAGATGTCAACGGACCCAGTTCCATTGCTTTGGCATTTTCCTCCACCTGGGCAATGGTCTTGAAGCCTGGAATGGGAATGGTTTTTTCGCTTCTCCCCCAAATCCACGCTAGTGCGCCTTGCACTAATGTCCTGCCATCGCTTGTGAGAATTTCACGGATCGCATCAAGCCGATCAAGTGTTGGAGCAAAGAAATGATCGCGTGACCACTCATCATTGCGGACATCGTTTTGAGGAAAGGCGGTGCCCTTCGCGTATTTTCCGCTCAGCGCGCCCCGTGCCAACGGACTGCGATTGACGCTGGCGAGATTCAGTTCTTCGCATAGCTTCAATATTTCTGGCGCATCCAGGATCACGTTCAGGTCATGCTGGATGGCGACGCAATGTTTTCCCTGTGCAAAGAGACGCGCGCCCTCGACCGAGTCGGTGCTCCAGCCGTAGTAGCGAATCTTTCCTTCGCTGACGAGTGACTCCAGCAATTCAACCATGGCTGGCACTTTCTCAATTGGATAGTCCCAAACGTGTAACTAATATACATCAATCGTATCCGTATTCAAACGACGCAAACTGGCTTCACACTCAGCGCGGACATGCTGAAGATGATCATCCTCGCGAATTGTTACGCGTTTTTCAGCCTCATTTACGTTGAAACCAAATTTTGTCGCGATGACGACTTGATCGCGTTTTCCAGCCAGCGCTCGTGCCAGAATCCGTTCGCTATGACCTGTGCCATAGTTTGCAGCGGTATCAAAGAAGTTAATGCCGTGATCGAGTCCGCAATGGATGGCACGGATCGATTCTTCGTCATCAATATCGCCCCAGCCGCCTTGTCCGTCCAGCCAGTACCAGGTACCGCCGATTGCCCAGCAGCCCAATCCCATCGCGCTGACTTGAAGGTTAGATCTCCCCAGTGTTCGTTGGAATGCTTTTGTATCTGTAGTCATTTGTTATTCCTTTCAGGATTTTTCAAGTTCTTTTTCTGCAACGGTTTGTTGATAGATTTCGATCTTGTAGTAGATCAGCTCCAAATGTTCATTCAATTCGCTTATGCGCGCCTGCACGTTGCCCCGCAGTGACTTCAACATCTCCAGCCTTTCAGGGAGTGTGTCGTCACCTCGCCTTTGCAGCTCCGCATACTTTTGCATATCTTTGATGGACATACCCGTGGCGCGCAGTTTGAGGAGGAATTCGATCCAGCCGACGTCGTCAACAGTATAGCGGCGACGCGTATTCTCTTCACGTTCAATGGGATGGATGAGTCCGATGCGTTCGTAGTAACGCAAAGTATGAGCGCTCAATCCTGTTGCCTGGACAACTTCGTGAATGGTGAGTCTATCTTTCTGGATATCCATAAGGAAAAGTTTACATCCTAGAGTATGCTCTAAGTCAAGGGTATTCTTTCATTGCGAGCGACCGTTGGGCCGGTGTTGCTGAAGGAAATATATCGAGAACAAGGGAGCGTGGCAACACCTGCACTGGCGTGCGGTGCAAGTGCCTCAAAATTAAGTTGTAGCCGTGATCTTTAAGTCCTGGAGAGACCAGCATATCTGCCGTTTCGCGAATGGATGCTTCCCTGATGTCCGGCCCGAACATATTCTATGAGCTCCAGCCCACGGGAGGGGTAGAAGCGAGAGATGTTGGTGAAGAGGTCATGATATTCCTCAAGGAGTGTGGTTTTGACGTATGCCGTATAATTGAATCGGCTATTATGGAGTATAGAGCGAATCTTATCTAAAATCAATAAATTGAAATCTGCTGATGTCATTGAAATCATCCTTGCGTTCTCTGCTGTACCAAATCGAAAAACTTGCCCAGCGCCTCCGCTTTGCGTCCCTGTCTGCGCCTCAAGATGTCTGGCCGATTTTGCTCGGTATTTCCTTCCCGAAGAGCGGCACACATTTGCTCGATCAAATCTTGCTCGGCTTTTCGAAGGTCGCGCCATTCTCTCGCCGACTGCACTCGTTCTATGCCGAGTATGAAGGTGAAAGCGGCCGCAAGCGTACTCCCGAACAGGCTCTGGCGTGGTTGGATTCCCTACGCTCACGTGATGTGGCTTCTGCTCATCTTTTTGCCCGGCCCGATGTGATTGCCTGTGTCACATCGTCTGCCTTTTTGCCTTACTTCATTTTTCGTGATCCGCGCGATGTGGTCGTTTCGCACGTTTTTTATGTAACCGAAATGGAAACGCGCCATGTACATCATGATTATTATGCCTCACTTCCCGACTTCGACGCACGTCTCAAGGTCAGCATCCTAGGTCGATCCAACTCTGAAGTAGAATTTCCCGACATCGCTGCGCGCTTCGCTCCTTATCGTGGATGGCTTGACGAGCCCTCTATGATGAAGATCCATTTTGAAGATTTGATTGATGACCGCACCGCGACGCTCAACCATATCCTTGACCACTTCCTTACCCGCGTCCCGCTTCCGGCTCCCCGACGCCTGATTCTGGAAGCCCTTGAATCATCTATCGATCCCAAGCGTTCTCGCACCTTCCGCTCGGGAAAGACTGGTGAATGGAAAAAGCATTTCACGGATGAACACAAGGAGATTTTCAAAGACAGAGCAGGAGATTTGTTGGTCCGATTGGGATATGAGAAGGATAATGATTGGTAGAGGCATGATATATCATGCCAAAGTAAAATGAATTGTTCCATCGTCATTCGCGCCTTTAACGAAGACAAACACATCGGTCGCCTGCTGGAGGGGATTCAACACCAGACAGCCAATGATGTAGAAGTGATCCTCGTTGATTCGGGTTCAAGTGATGCAACTGTCTCGATTGCTGAGTCGTATGGTGCGAAGACCGTCCATATCCCTCCCCAGGAATTTACCTTTGGGCGTTCCCTCAATCTCGGCATTCAATTTGCTAAGAGTGAGTTTATTGTAATTGCCAGCGCACAC
>DASWKT010000091.1:0-6142 GCA_036396515.1 Anaerolineales bacterium
AAAATGCAAGTCTAGGAATGTTTTCACGAATATAAGGTATGAACAGTCGAATGGTCTCGATAATTTGTAATAATATAGATGAGCATGTTGGAGAGATACCTCAATTTTATAGGTTACAGGATGAAGGTCAAAGTCTGATGTGTGCGGCTATGGGCTAGCTTAATCTATCGGCGCGCACAATTGCTATGTCGAGCCATGCACAACTACTTCTGCAACCATAAAACTGGTTCCGGAACGAGTCCACTCTATAGTACAAAAACAGCATTGGCGCTCTGGCGTTTGGTTAGATCGGGGGGAACTGGGATCAATAGTAGTGAGCGGAGGAATCGTCAGCTGCGCGATTGCACCATTATCATGACCAATGACACGAACAGCTTCAGGCACGTCAACGCCAAGGTAATGCTACATGGGTGGCAAAGGCAACATCATCCGATACTGAGGAGTGTAACCAAACGCAAAGCGGTTCGAACTCCCGTCTTCTACTTTGAAACCATTGCGTCCTGCCCATCGTATCGCAACGCCTAACCGATTAAAACAAAAAATCTCCCAGATTTCAAGGGAGGTGCTTTAGGGTCTCGGCAATCCGCCGTGATGTTGGACATTAATGCCTTGTTTTCAAGTAAAATCGCCTGTTTTTTGTCGACTTGCCATGCCTCGAACCTGTGACTTTGCCGATGTGAACGGCGCGTTCTAACCAACTGAACTATAAGACCTTGCTTTGCTCTATCTGCAAGTATCCATTATTTCCAGTATCCCCACTGCGTGATCCTAAAGGCTTATCCGTTTACACATCCAATACTTCCACTCTCTGCTTCTGGTTGAAGGTTAAGTTAATCCACCGTTGTGAGCACAATAGAGCAAGGCAGGCGAATAATCGAATTACCTATAGCTTGAATTATGGACTACCAGTGACAGAATTGTATTTTTGACGCTCCTACAAATAATAACAAAAACAACTTGATGAAGCCTCATCAAGTTGTCTATACAGGCGGTCCCGACGGGAAATGAACCGGCGGAGCGTAACTACTGTTAGAAGTCCCAGTCTTTCCGAACACGATTTGTTACTGAGATTTGTATGTCCCGATGATTGTATAGTGCCTATTTTGGTTTGTCAAGCAATATTCGTTTAATACGTCAAAATCGATACAAATGTCCACGAATGTCCAAACCTCTTGACTTTTAGCCGGCGCCAATTCATGGGTCTCATTAAGTGATTGTTTTGGCATTCTCGAGGGACTTTGATCCTACGGTGCGAGCGGGTTATAGATCTCAAATAAGTCTTGAAGCAACACCGTTTTTCGATCGTGTCTTGTTTCTGAGTAACTGTGACCATCGTTGAAGTTCTGCAAAGATAGAATGTCGTATGACTTTCCATCTCTTCCGGTAATTTCAGATAGAAGGACGTACGTGTTTCCATCTTTTAGTCTCCGTTGCCTGACACGGTGCGCTGTCCCAGCTACCTGCACAGGGTTGCCTTTGGGATTGTCCTGTCTGATCGCAGCACAGCTATGCTGCATGGATTCGGCAACCTGGTCATGGCAGTCCTGATCTACATGATCGCATCCAACTTGGAAACGTACCGCTCCCGTGGCTCTCAATACTCGGGTCATTGTGAATTTTGAGCTCTTGACCTCATAGTAGCGGTCCAGATAATACATAATTCGTAAGGCCCCTGGTTGATATTCCACCCGGATTTCCAGGATCTTCCCAACCACTTCAGCAGACGTCCTGCGTGGATGACGATACGCAATCGTCTTTCTCTATACGATCCAGATCGTCCCTCTTTATCATATTTCTGTTTCCAACGGTAAAACGTTGAACGAGAGCCGTTGAATTTCCTCCAGGCTTTTGTCAAACCGAAATGATCTGCATGTTCAAGTACGACTTTTCGACACAAACTCACTCAACTCAGCGCGAGCGCGATCGCTTGCTCGGTAGTCATCGTCGCGCCTTTCGCCCATTCCAATTTAAACACGACATTTCCAAGCTGAGCGCTTAGTCTTGTCAAAGCGTCCTCATTTTCTTTCTGGTTTATTTGCTCAACTGGCGCTCCAATGCGTGTCCGCAAGCTTTCAGCCGCCGCCAGGAGTTGGACCGCTCGTTCGTAACGTTTTTCGATTTCGTCAACGTCAGCGATAAACTCAAACGAATAGGCATAGCCTCGCTGCAGACCTAACTCGTGGCGTATTCGCAATGCGTCGCAGAATAATGCCCTGGCGCGAGCGTAGTCACCAAGATCAAAAGCGAGCCCTCCCAGGTTTTGAATGGCGGTGGCGACGCCACGTCGGTAGCCGAGCGATCGGTAGATATCCAGGCATTCCTCTTGTGCCGATTGACCTGCAGTATATTCATGAATTCCCCCAAGCGCTCCCGCAAGTCGGTTGAGAGCTGTTGCGAGTTCAAACGGTTTATCTAGTTCACGCCATAGCGCTACGCTTGGAAGGACATACTGAATGGCTGTTTCAAACTCGCCTGCATGAAAGGCAATTGATCCCAGTAAATATTTGGCTTTCGCTATCCCAATCGTATAAGACGTTTGCGCAGCCATCTCGAGCGTTTCTTCAACCTGGACTTGCAGACTCGCCTGTTCACCAGCTAATTCAGCCAATTCGTAATACTTCAACTTGGCATCGATCTCCCCCCGCTGATCGCCAAGCTGCTGAAGCAACTGCTGTGCTTGCTGCGCACACTGCAAGCCATACTCG
Source organism: Anaerolineales bacterium (assembly GCA_036396515.1). GTDB lineage: Bacteria > Chloroflexota > Anaerolineae > Anaerolineales > Villigracilaceae > Defluviilinea. The sequence goes on from DASWKT010000091.1 coordinate 2,706, forward strand.
AAATCCGAAATCGCCGAGGACAGGTCGGCCGCAGCCAGCAAGGCACGTCCTCGCTGGAGCGAAACCAATTCCTGTGTTCGCTCCAAGGCGCGCTGCAGCCAGCGACGCCCTTCCTGGAAGAAGCCGGCCAGTTCCCAGAAATTCAGTTCCGTGCCCAACTGCGCGACCATTACAAGCGCCTGCTCGTGATCATGAACAAGCAACCATTCGAACGCTAGTCGCACGTTATCGTCATCGTCCTGGACGGTATGCAGCCGCTCAGGCAGCGTTTGCCCTCCCGGGTTCTCAGCCGCTCGGGAAACAATCTGCGTGTAGTACCGGGCATGCTGTTCCAGCGCATCCGCCTCCTGATCGCTGCCGCGCAACTGCTCCTGCGCAAACTGGCGGATAGTCTCGTGCATCCGGTAGCGTCGGCGTTCGGAATCAGCCCCGAAGGCCACCAGCGAGTGGTCAACCAGCTCGGCGAGTACATCAGCGCAGGGCCCGCCTGGCGCGCTGACCGCCTCGGCTGCTTCCAAAGTCCATCCTCCAGCAAAGACCGATAACCGGCGCAATACCGAGCGCTCCTGGGCGCTCAAGAGTCCGTAAGACCAATCGATCAAGGTGTGCAATGTGCGCTGGCGCGGTATGGTCTCAGTCGCCCGCCTATTCAGCCAGGCAAAGCGTTGATCCAGCCGTTCGGCGATCACCTCGATGGGCAGCGCGCGGGCTTGTGCTGCGGCGATTTCGATCGCCAACGGGATACCGTCGAGCTGTTGGCAAATGCGAGCGACCGCCAGAACATTTGCGTCGGTGAGAGTGAAATCCAGCAGCGATTGCGCGGCGCGGTTTGTGAATAGCTGAACCGAGTCAAAACTCAGCGAATCTGCAACCGTGAGTCGCTCCGTGCCATGGATCATGGGGGTGGCAAATGGTTCCAGCCGTACTACATGCTCAACTTCAAGATGAAGCGGGATGCGGCTTGTCGCAAGTACGGTCAGCCCCGCGGCGTTGCGGCAGAGCGTTTGGACGAGGCGTGCGCACGCTTTCACCAGGTGTTCGCAATTATCCAGCACCAGGAGCAAGGTCTTGTCGCGCAGATAATCCACAATCGCGTCGGTGGACGAACGACCGGTGTTGGTCGGTAAATGCAACGCTGCCGCGACCGCGTCATCCACAGATTTTTCATCACCAATGCCTGCCAATTCGACGAAGCAGATGTCAGGGGCGAAAACACCTGCCAGGCGGTGGGCAACCTCGATCGCAAGACGCGTCTTGCCGACGCCGCCTGGTCCTGCCAATGTCACCAGCCTGACCGTTCGGCGCGACAGCAGGTCGACCAGGCGCGCCGATTCTTGCTGGCGCCCAAAAAAGCGAGTAAGAACGGGCGGAAGAGCAGGGTGCGCCGAATGCGACTCGAACGACGCCAAGCCACGGATCTGTTCGGCAAGCGTCACGGTTTCAGTGGCGGGTGCCAGGCCAAGCTCGGTTGCCAGCACGCGGCGGCATGTTTCGTATGCATCCAGTGCGGCGCTGCGCTGATCCGCGCTCGCAAGTACCCGCATTAATTGACGGTAGGCGGATTCGTTCAGCGGGTTGAGTTCGAGAAGGCGGCGCACATAGGTTTCCGCTTCCGCTTTGTTGCCGGCGCGTTCGTGAAACGCAACTAGTTGTTCCAGCGCCGCGATGATTTGCCGCTGCAGATGCTCTCGTTGGAGGAAGAGCCACTCGTCAAAGGCGGGGCAATCCGGGAGAGAGAAACCATCCAAAAAAGGCCCGCGCACCAATGTCATAGCCTGGGCCAGACGGGCAGCGCATTCGGCGCAATCCTGCGGTTGCCCGGGATGCGCGTGGGTACGGCAATCTTCGATCAGGTTTCGAAAGAGGGTTACATCCAGTTCGTACCTGCTAAGGGGATTGAACTGCAAATCGAGGCGGTTAGAGATCAGGTAAGGCTGGGCATCCTCCTGGGCTTTCTCAAGGTATTTTTGCAATTGCGAGCAGGTGACGCGCAGGCTGTTCTGCGCTGCCGCAGTGGAATGTTCGGACCAAAACAGGCCCAGCAGAGATTCGCGCGCGTGAGGGTGATCCACTTCGATCACCAGGTAACTGAGCAAAGCCAGTGCCTTGCGTTTCGGAATTGTGATCTCCCCAATTTGTGGATGAGAGAGCTGAACTGGACCGAGAAAAGAGAAAATCAATTCTGACATTATATGTCTAAATAATGATGAATTAATGCTCGTTTCCTACACTGGCTATAGCGTAACACAACCAAACAATAGTATTGTAAGGATTGGAAAGGAGTTTGTGATGAGTGTAGAACAGGTTGCACGTGATTTTATCACCAAGATGAACGATGTGAACGCGGCTGAGTCATACCTGACCCCGGATGCCGTGGCGGCCGGCGGCGTGCTGCCACAGCCCATCCCGGCAAAGGAAGCCATCAGTATTATGAGTGCATTGAAGACAGCCTTCCCCGACTTGAAATTTGACATCCAAAACGTGACGGCCAAAGGCAACCAGGCCACCGTGCAGGCGATATGGAGTGGCACGAACAAAGGTCCCTTAAACCTACCCATGCCAGGCATGCCGACCATCCCGCCGACCGGTAAACAGGTATCGGTCAAGGATACCTACATCGTCACTGTGCAGGGCGACAAAGTCTCTCGCATCGAGGTGGACTCGCCACCCGATGGCGGCATCCCGGCCGCGCTGGGTCAGATCGGCGTCAAAGTACCGGGGATGTAGGAAGGCTCGTGCCCACGCAGAGCGTGGGCACGTTTTTCCACTGCTCCGCGACATCTCTGATAGAGGCGAGTCGGGTGAGAGAGTAAGAAGGAGAATATACAATGGGTAAGTTTACATTAAGCGTTTTTATCAATCGTTCACAGCAGGACGTATTTGATTTCTTGAGCGACCCTGCCAATCTCTCAAAATGGAGCTCAGCTTTTGAATTGGCAGACTGGACATCCACCGATGTCGTCGCCCGATCTGTTACAGGCACTCGGCATCCAGAAGCTAGCATAGCCCGGCCAATAGACCAATTTAGACCTGACAGCCGTTCATGATTGCTCGTGGGCGGCCATTATATATATAGCGCGCTAAATCGCTCTGATGCAGCAACTCAGCGTAATCCCGGCCAGGCTACCGGCTTAGCCGGCCACAGGCAGTATCTACGCGTTAGGCGGCTAGTTCAACAGGAGTATCCTGCATAATTCTGATATGTCTGTTGTGAAAGAGCATATGCTCATCCATAGCATTCTTCCCAAAAAAGAAGAACGCTGTTGGAGCCAATCGCCTTCAAAGGAGTAGCCATGAACAAGCCAAACCAATCGATTACAGGAATTGCTGAAATAGCGTTGCGTGTCCACGACCTTGATCTGATGAGAAGATTTTACGAACAAGTGATAGGTCTTGAAGTTCTACGAGAAATTAAAGATAGCGAAGGCACTGCTATA
>DASWKT010000092.1:0-10830 GCA_036396515.1 Anaerolineales bacterium
GTCGCCGAGCCAAAAACCACTCAGTGGCATTTTGTCTCCGACAATCTCAACATCCACTTGCCCGAATCTTTGGTGCGCTACGTTGCCGAAGAATCGGACCTCGCTGTAGATTTAGGCGTGAAAGGTAAAAGCGGTATCCTGAAATCCAAAGCCTCCCGAGCACAATTCTTGAGTGATCCAACTCACCGAATTGTCTTTCATTACACGCCCAAACATGCTTCCTGGATGAATCAAGTAGAAATCTGGTTGAGCATCCTGGTTCGGAAAGTTCTAAAGCGAGGCAATTTTATTTCCGTAGACGATCTAAAACGCAAGGTCTTGGCTTTTATTGAATACTACAATCGCACGATGGCAAAACCCTTCAAATGGACTTACCAAGGCAAGGCTCTGAATGTATAACTTATCCATTGTTTATGCCCAAGTGTACTAGCTATCTATTCAGCCGGGGGTTCGATGTCATTCTCGAACGACGCGACTTCATCCTGTTGGACCAGCGTGGCACAGGATACTCACAACCCCGCCTGGACTGTCCCGAGCGAGCAGACCTTGCCGCGGCGCTGCTTGACAAAGGTTTGTCGGCCGTGGAAAACCACCAAGCGATTCTGGATGCGTTCCGGCGCTGTCGCGAGCGGCTGGCGGCAGAGGGGATCGATCTTTCTGCCTATCACAGTGCTGCGAGCGCAACAGATTTGAACGATCTGCGATCCGCTTTGGGATACGAAAGCTTGAACCTGTACTCCGTTTCCTACGGCACGCGCCTGGCACTAACGTTGATGCGGGATTATCCCCAGGCCGTGCGGAGCGTTGTGCTTGATTCGGCGTATCCGCTTCAGGTCAACCTCTACACCGCGCTGGCGCCGAACGCGGATCGGGCGTTCAATGTCTTCTTCAATCGCTGCGCCGCCGACCCTAACTGCAGTACAGCATATCCTGACCTACGCCTTGTCTTCTATGGATTGGTAGATGAGCTGAATGCCCGCCCGCTTACCGTATCTCTCGTCGCGGGTGGCGCAGAACGCATCGTAAGGTTGGATGGTGGTCTGTTGATCGATGTCCTGTTCGTCGGGCTGTATAATCCGGCCATAACCGCCTCTATGCCGCAGATGATCTTCGATATCCTCCAATGGGAGTATGGGATCCTCAGGGATAGGCTGGCTCTTTATTTCGATGCCTCCAGCGCCCTGGGAATGCAGATGGCGGTTCAATGCACTGAAGAGTTCCCATTCAATGCACCGGAAGTAGCGTATGCGGCCGCGCAGGGTGTGCAGCCGCAAATCGCTGCTTTCTACCCGCCAAGTGTCCAGCCTCTATTTGAGGTCTGCCAGGAATGGTCGAGTGCGCCGCCCGACCCGCGTGAAAACCTTCCTGTATCCAGCGACTTGCCGACCCTTGTGCTGGCCGGCGAGCACGACCCTATCACCCCGCCTGAATGGGGACGGATGGTTGCTGCAGACTTGTCGAATGCCTATTTCTATGAATTCCCTGCCAATGGACACTGGGTGACACGTTCTTCACACTGCGCATTGCAGATGGCTCTGGCCTTTTGGGAAAATCCAAATGTAGATCCAGGTTCTGTGTGCCAATAAAGCGCCAGCCATTGAACACTCCTCACATGCTGCAGGGTTTCATCCATAAACAACCAACTCCCTGCATTCCTCTCTGAGGAATGCAGGGAGTAGCATTTTGGCATTGGGATCCAGACGTTCTTTGGCAGACGATAGTTATGTTATATACATGCCAGAATGGAAAATCCATGTAGAATTGGATGAACGAACGAAAGAATCGCGAAAATCAGGAGAAGGAAAATGGATCAACAGAATTTGTCTCATAACACGAACGATGCCACTTTGCCCCCTAGTACGCTGTCAATTGTCAGCCTGGTTGCGGCACTATTGGGCTTTACGTTCCTGCCCGTCGTCGGCAGTATTGTGGCGATCATCACAGGCTACATGGCGCGCAACGAGACGCGCTCCATCCCACCAAAGGCTTCTGGCGACGAGCTGGCAACCGCAGGGATTATTATGGGGTGGGTCCAGATTGGGTTATTCGTCGTCGGGGTGTGTTGTGTTCTTGCTTTTATAGTTCTTAGCTTTGGTACCTTCGGTATCTGGAGCAGTCAATGAGTCTGGCAGGCATAGTCTGGCTGCTCATATTGAATGGCAACAGTCAAAGAATGATTGATGTCCGGTCCATGCGCTTGCCACGGAGGCTCTGAGTCGCGGAGATTTTTAAGTAGGGTTCTCCGTGCTTTCGTGTCTCGGTGGTTCAAAGTAGGGAGACATCATAGACATAATCCATTTTCCCTGCTACACTCCTCAATCAAATCTTATCGAAGAGAAATGATCATGAAATACTTCCTCACCGGAGCCACGGGCTTCCTTGGTAATGTACTTGCAAGACAGTTACGTGCCGCGGGACACGAGGTCCATGCTTCGGTGCGCGATCCCCAAAAAGCGAATGATCTGCAAAGCCTGGGCGTGAAATTGTTCGCGGGTGACGTGACCGATAAAGAATCTATGCGCGCCGCCATGCAGGGAGTGCATGGCATCTTTCATGTGGCCGGCTGGTACAAGATCGGCGCACGTGATAAAAGCAACGCCGAGAAGGTCAATGTGCAGGGCACACGCAATGTGCTCGAACTGATGAAGGAACTCCGCATCCCCAGAGGCGTTTACACCAGTACACTCGGCGTCAACTCTGACACGCATGGCGAACTCAAAGACGAGACTTATCGCTTCACCGGCAAACACCTCACCGAATACGACCGCACCAAAGCGTCGGCCCATCACATCGCCGAACAATTCATCGCGCAAGGCTTACCACTTGTCATCGTTATGCCGGGAGGTATCTATGGTCCTGGTGATACATCCGCTTTGCGGCGCAACTTTATTGATTTTCTAAAGGGCAAGCTCCCAGCAGTGCCGACTCAGGCCGGAATCTGTTGGGCGCACGTGGACGACATCGCTCATGGTCACATCCTGGCAATGGAAAAAGGCATTCCCGGTGAAACCTATATCATCGCCGGGGAACCCTGCACGTTTCTGGATACCTTTCAGCTTGCCAGCCATATCACTGGCCAGAGCGCTCCCAAGCCTGTTCCACATCAGATATTCAAAGTATTGTCGTTTCTTGTGAAACCATTCGACTCCCTCCTCCCTGAGATCTACACATCCGAAGGAATGCGCGTCCTTGGGGGCGTTACGTACTGGGGCGATAACCGCAAAGCCAGGCGTTTCCTCAGCTATAACCCTCGCCTCCTGCGCGAAGGGCTCGAGTCCACGCTCAGGCATGAGATGTCGCTGCTGGGGATGTGATCCGACCCTTATTGCTCACGCCGCCGTTCTCGGCGGCGATCACGAACCAATACCAGCGCCGAGGACACCGCTGGGAGCGGGGCTGAGTATTACGGAATCCACAACCAGAATGTAATGTTTGTCACATTGACTTTTGGGGAAGATAGTCATAAAATCAATTAATCTGATTAATCATACCTATGATAATTCGAGAACGAGTTGCCCCTGAAATGTCTGAGTTTCTGCGCTATCTTGCCCTGCATGACGAAGCGCAAAACAAACTCCCCTCGCTGAGCGATTTGAGCCAGGAGCTGGGCGTCAGCGTTGCCTCTCTGCGTGAGCAGTTGGAGGTGGCACGTGCGCTTGGTTTGGTGGAGGTGAGGCCGAGGCTGGGAACGAGGCGCCGTGCCTACTCGTTCACTCCCGCCGTCCGGCAAAGTCTACGCTATGCGCTTGCGCTCAACGATGAGCACTTCCGAAAATATTCGGAACTGCGCAATCACGTTGAATTTGCATTCTGGTATGAAGCAGTCAAGAAACTAAGCAGCGAGGATAAGGCAAAACTGCGAACTATTGTCGCCCGCGCCTGGGAGAAACTGCGCCGCGCACAAATACAAGTCCCACATGAAGAACATCGCAATTTACATCTGCTGGTCTACAGCCGTCTCGAGAATCCGTTCGTCACAGGCATTTTGGAAGCTTACTGGGATGCCTATGAGTCTGTGGGTCTGAACGTGTTCACGGGCGGTTATGACTATCTACAGGAAGTCTGGAAGTACCACGAACGGATGGTTGAAGCAATTTGTAATGGCAATTTTGAGGCCGGGTATGAGGCGCTCGTGAAACATACCGACCTCCTGTATCACAGAGAGTAATTTTCCGTCATGTGAATATCTCACCGTGACGAACGAATTTTAGGAGTCCCATGAACAAAGTAGTCAATGATTTTTCCATCATCGTTGGCACAAAGAACGGATCAGGCAGTTCCACAGCCAACAACACCATCCTGCGTGCCATCTTCAAGATGGGTATCCCAGTTTCGGGGAAGAACCTCTTCCCCTCCAATATTCAGGGCTTGCCGACCTGGTATACGATCCGTGCCAATAAGGATGGTTTTACAGCGAGACGTGAAGAGCAGGAGATCGTCATCGCAATGAATCCCGAATCGTTCGCGCGCGACCTTGCATCTGTTGCCGTGGGCGGAGCCTTTTTCTACGCTGACGATATCAAACAGCCAGTCACGCGCGCCGATGTGGCCGTGTACCCAATGCCCGTTAAACAGATCGTGCGCGGTGACCACACCATACCGAATGATTTTCGTGATCTGGTGGGCAATATGGTTTATGTGGGCGTGCTGGCGCAAATGATCGGACTTGATCTGGACACGATCCACGCCGCGTTGAGTTTCCACTTCAAAGGGAAACAGAAACCGATTGACATGAATTTCAACACGGTCAAGGCGGGCGCGGAATGGGCGAAGGCAAATCTCGAAAAGAAGGATCCGTTCTACCTTGAGCCGATGAAGAAAACCGAAGGCTTGATCATGGCAGATGGCAACACAGCTGCAGCCATTGGTTCGATCTTTGGCGGTGTTCAATTTGCCGCATGGTATCCCATCACCCCCGCCTCATCGCTCGCCGAAGCACTGAATGATTACCTGCCCGTCCTGCGAAAACGAGACGACGGGAAACACACCTATGTGGTCCTCCAGGCGGAGGACGAGCTCGCCGCAATCGGTATGGCAATCGGGGCAGGCTGGAGCGGGCTGCGCTCGATGACCTCCACCTCCGGGCCCGGCTTGAGCCTGATGACGGAATTCGCAGGGCTGGCGTATTACGCAGAAGTTCCTGTGGTGGTGTGGGATGTGCAACGCATTGGCCCGAGTACCGGTCTGCCTACACGCACGTCGCAGGCCGATCTGACGTTCGTCAACTTTATCGGCCACGGTGACTCCCATTCCATTATTCTTTTGCCGGGCGATGTGGCAGAATGTTTCGAGTTTGGCTGGCGCGCCTTCGATATTGCAGAACACCAGCAGACTCCTGTCTTCGTTCTTAGCGACCTTGATATCGGCATGAATCAATGGATGAGCAAACCATTCGAGTATCCGAACACGCCCATGAATCGCGGCAAAGTCCTGTGGGAAAAAGACCTCGAGGAACTAAGAGGCAATTGGGCACGCTACCTCGACAAAGACGATGACGGCGTTCCATATCGCACCGTGCCTGGCAACAAGCATCCGGCTAGCGCCTATTTCACACGCGGCACAGGCCACGATGAGCAGGCACGCTATACGGAAGAAGCGCCCGTCTTCCAGAGAAACATGGAACGCTTGAAGAAGAAGTATGAGACCGCGCGCACCTACGTTCCAGCTCCCATTCTGCATACAACAGAAGGTGCAACGGTCGGCATCATCGGTTTCGGTTCAACGGAAGCTGCCATTCTCGAAGCGAAGCATCAACTGGAGACCGAGCATGGCATCCCGGCAGATTTCATGCGTATTCGAGCATTGCCCTTCACTCGGGAAGTAAGTGACTTCGTCGCCAGGTATGATCAGATTTTCGTTGTAGAGATGAACCGTGACGGGCAAATGAACCAGATCCTTACGATGGAATATCCACAAAGGGCACCATACTTCAGGTCTGTGGCGTATGGGGACGGTATGCCAGCCTCCGCCAGGTGGGTACGTGAAGGCATCCTGGCAAAATACTCGCCAACCGCGAAGTTTAATGGCGGAAGCAATCAGGCTGAGAGTAAAGTCGAAGCAACCCTTGAAACTGCGACAGCTTCATCGCACAGTACATCGGGTGATACGAAGTAAAAGAGCAAAAGGAGCAATTATTTATGACTCAACCACTCCCCATGGCCGGCACACCCACAAACGTGAACCTTGCCGGTCTTACGAAAGGTGATTACCGCGGAAACCCCACCACCCTGTGCCAGGGTTGCGGACATAACTCGATCTCGAACCAGATCATTGCCGCGATGTATGAGATGAGCATCGTGCCTGAGAAGGTTATCAAGTTCAGCGGCATCGGCTGTTCGAGCAAAAGCCCTACATACTTTATGAATCGTTCGTTCGGCTTCAACAGCCTCCACGGACGCATGCCGTCCATCGCAACCGGTGCCCTCTTCGGAGACCACACCCTTAAAGGACTCGGAGTTTCAGGCGATGGCGATACTGCCAGCATTGGCATGGGCCAGTTCAAGCACGTGGTGCGGCGCAATGTGAACATGGTGTATATCGTCGAGAACAACGGTGTGTATGGGCTCACGAAAGGCCAGTTCTCTGCCACAGCCGAAAAAGGACTTTCCCTCAAGAAGCAGGGCGCGAATCAATATATGCCTGTGGATATCTGTATGGAAGCGCTCGCCTCAAGCGCGACCTTTGTGGCGCGTTCCTTTGCTGGCAATCCCAAGCAAGTCAAGGAATTGTTGAAGGCTGCCATGGCGCATAATGGCATTGCGGTGCTCGATATCATCAGCCCCTGCGTGACATTCAACAACCAGGACAATGCCTATCACTCGTACGCCTGGGGCAAGGATCACGAAGAGCCCCTGCACGACATTACCTATATCGCACCGCGCAACGAGATCATCCTCGAGGAGGAAATGAAGGAAGGCGAGATCCGTGAAGTGAGCATGCACGATGGGTCAGTCGTCATTCTGAAAAACCTCGAGAAGGATTACAATCCTAAAGATCGCTTCCAGGCAATGAACGTGCTGGCGGAAGCCCATCAAAACAACTGGCTGGCGACCGGCTTGATCTACATTGAAACAGACAAGCCTTCATTGACTGAGATCTATAACCTTGTGGATACACCTCTCAACCGCCTCGATGAACCGGACCTGCGGCCTGCTCCTGATATGATCGACCAGGTCAACGCTTTGATGTTTTAGCGGTAAACTCTCCCTCACCCCTTCCCCTCTCCCGCTGGGAGAGGGGTTTTTGATATGCTCGAAGTCACACCGACCCTAAAAATCGACGAACGCGAGTTGCAGCTCGAATTTGTCCGTGCATCGGGGCCGGGAGGGCAAAACGTCAACAAGGTCGCGACGGCAGTCCAACTTCGATTCGATGTCCACGCTTCGTCGTTACCAGAGGAGGTAAAAAACCGGTTGATCTCGATTGCTGGAAAACGCACCACGAATGAAGGCGTGCTGGTGATCGAAGCCAGGAAATTCCGAACGCAGGAACAAAATCGCGACGACGCAATTCAAAGATTTGTCGAACTTGTCCGGAAAGCTGCAGTAAAGCCCAAGCCGCGCAGAAGGACAAAACCAACACAGGCCTCAAGGGAAAAGAGATTGAGAGCAAAGAAAGAACGAGGGGAGATCAAAAAGATCAGGCAAAATAAATCATACGAATAATAATTTTGCTCAAGCCACGGTCCGCAGCAGCTGTTAATCGTATCCAAGTGAGATTCTTCGTCACTATGCTCCTCAGAATGACATGGCGCGGGCTTCCCGTTATAATCCCCGTCTTATGAACAAAACGCTTGTGGGAATTCTCTGCGGACTGGGCGCGGCCTCCATTTGGGGCGGGATGTATGTGGTCAGCAAAGTGGTGCTCGATATCATTCCTCCATTTTCACTTGTCTCCCTGCGGCTTTTGCTGGGTGCACTCACCTTGGCAATCGTGCTTACCATGCGCAGCTTTCCAAAAATCACCCAGAAACAATTCTGGCAGGTGATCGGTGTTGGCTTTGTGGGCTACGGCATCTCGCTCAGTCTCCAGTTCCTCGGCACAAAATTATCCACTGCGGCAAACGGCTCCCTGGTCACTTCAGCAACTCCTGCATTTGTGCTCATCTTCGCATGGATGTTACTAAAAGAAAAGATTACATCTTTGAGGCTGATCGCTCTCTTGCTGGCAACATTGGGCGTAATCGCTGTAATAGACCCGCGTTCGGCGCAGCTAAACCCAGACCTGTTCCTGGGGAATTTGCTCCTGCTTGGCGCCGCGCTGACATGGGCACTATATTCTGTGCTGGTGCGCAAAGCTACACAGGATCTGGAGGTGCTGCCCTTTAGTCTGATTGCATTTCTGGGTGGATTACCAGTCTCCATCCCTGCGGGCGCCTGGGAGTTGAAAACGATTGGGGTTGGGGAAATCAGCCCGGGGGTCGTTGGAGGTGTGCTTTTTCTTGGGATCATATCTACGGCGCTGGCGATGGTCCTGTGGAATAACGCGTTTGCTCTTATCGACGCGAATCTCGCATCCCTTACTTTCTTTGCACAACCTGTGGTTGGAACGCTCCTCGGATGGCTTTTTTTGGGAGAAGAGATCACTTCGCTTTTTCTGGTTGGCGGTTTTCTGATCGGAGCTGGATTGATTATATCCAGCCGCGAACGATAACTCAGTTAACAGTCACCTATAAACTCTTTGTTAGTTTGCGCCGGTCCTGCTGACCGGTGCAGTTAAGGGGTAAAATTAAAATACGACTATATGATGGACGAGACACTGTGGTACAAGGACGCCATTTTCTACGAGGTCTACATCCGCGCTTTTTATGATAGCAACAGCGATGGACACGGCGACCTGAAGGGCTTGACGCAAAAACTTGATTACGTGGAGGAGCTGGGGGTCAATTGCCTTTGGCTGCTCCCCATCTATCCATCCCCTCTCAAGGATGACGGCTACGACATCTCCGATTATTACGGTGTGCACGCCACCTATGGCAACCTGGAGGATGTCAAGGAACTGTTGGATGCCGCCCATGCGCGCGGGATACGGGTCATCATGGATCTTGTCCTGAACCACACATCCGATCAGCACCCCTGGTTCCAGGCCGCCCGCTCAGACCGCAACTCCCCTTATCGCGATTATTACGTTTGGAGTGATACCGACCAGAAATACAAAGATGCACGTATTATTTTTTTGGATACGGAACCATCCAACTGGACCTGGGATGAAATGACCCGCCAATACTATTGGCACCGTTTCTATGCCAGTCAGCCGGATCTGAATTATGACAATCCAACAGTGCAGGATGAGATGCTCAAGATCGCAAGCTTCTGGCTTGATCTGGGCGTTGATGGATTCCGCGCCGATGCGGTACCCTATTTGTTCGAACGTGAGGGAACCAACTGCGAGAACCTCCCCGAAACACATGTTTATCTTCAGAAGCTACGCGCCTTCATGGATAAAAATTATCCTGGCCGAATCCTGCTCTGTGAGGCAAACCAATGGCCTGAGGATGTTCGTCCCTATTTTGGGGATGGGGATGAATTTCATATGGGGTTTCATTTCCCCATCATGCCGCGCATCTACATGGCGCTCAAAAAAAGCCGCAGAGCCGATATGGTTGAAATCCTGCAGCGTACGCCCCCGATTCCTGAAAACTGCCAGTGGTGTACTTTCCTCCGCAACCATGATGAACTGACACTAGAAATGGTCACGGAAGAGGAACGGCAGTGGATGTGGGAGCAATACGCGCCAGAACCACGCATGCGCCTGAACCTCGGTATCCGCCGCCGCCTGGCTCCGCTGCTGGATAATGACCGGCGGAAAATAGAACTCGCCCATTCATTGCTTTTTACGCTGCCTGGCTCACCCATCCTTTATTATGGGGATGAAATTGGCATGGGAGATAATATCTGGCTGCCAGACCGGAACGGCGTCCGCACGCCCATGCCATGGAACAGCGAAGCAAATGGCGGTTTTTCTGATGCGCCGATACAGTCCCATTATGCTCCGATCATCAATGATAAGCTCTATGGACCTCTCCGCACCAATGTCGAGTTCCAACAACGAGACTCCAGCTCTTTATGGAATACCATTCGTCACATGGTTCGGATAAGAAAAGAGCATCCTGCTTTTAGCCGCGGCAAATTTGAATGGATTGATTTCAGGAATGATCACATCGCAGGGTTCCAGCGGACTTTTGAAGGTGAAACGATTTTGGCAATCCATAACCTTAGCAACTCGGAGCAAGGCATCCTCCTGGAGACAAAAGAGCCAGTCAAATCGCTGACCGACCTTTTAGCGCGAAACGTTTTTGTTTCAAAAAACGGAGAGGTCAAATTAGATCTTGCCCCCTATCAATATCTCTGGCTGAAGTAATCAGGTTTATCGTTCTCCAATTGTATGCAAGAGTGCCATGTTTGGGGGTCGGACAGCGCCGACCGGGAATCCACAGACCAGAACTACTTGATCGCCTGGCTGCACGACCTGGAAGCGCAGAAGATCCGCTTCCACATGTTCCAGCATTTCTTCGATTGTGTTTACAAACTCCACCTGTTGCGGGCGAACTCCCCACAGGAATGTCAGGCGCCCATAGGTGTCCTGATTCGGAGTAAAGGCGATGATTGGCACGCGCGGCCGAATCTTGGACATCAGCCAGGCGGTCTGGCCCCGTGTGGTAAAGCAAGCGACCGCTGTGACGTTCTTATCATTGGCCAGTACCTGCGCGGCACGGGACATCGAAGCTGCATCGCTTTGCTCGAAGCCAGACACATTTAGTTCCATGCCCCATTCCAGGAAATGCGTTTCGGCCTCGCGCACAATTCGATCCATCATCTGAACAGATTCAAC
>DASWKT010000093.1:0-11150 GCA_036396515.1 Anaerolineales bacterium
CCTTCTCCTTCAGGCTCTACACGATCTTCGAACTCATGGATGCCGTACTGCTCGGCACAATGAGCACAACAGAAAAAGACACCATTCATCTCCATGCCGTGACCAACAATTCGACATCCACAATGCGTGCACGTAGGTGCCAGGGCATGGATGGCGCATTCGAAGCTATCGAATACATGCGTCTCACCGTTCTTGCGCACCTCAAAACATTTGTCATATGTGTTGCCACATACCTCACATTTGGCCAGCTTGCCAGTTCCGGCAGCGAATTGATTTTTTTCGGTTTCCATTACACACCTCTTTCTTCACTACTTCTTGTTTCGGGCGGCTTGCGCTTTCTTGATGTTCTGCCGCCGCGCCCGCGTTTGGGCAGCTGTCAGCTTAGAGCGCTCGGGGACATTCCGCCGTGGCTTGGCCTCGAAGCGATCCCCCCTCACGTGTACCGGCTTTGAACCTAGCTTATCGATCAAATCTTTGGCATCTTTCGTATCGGGGACGAGCTTGCCATCCTCAACGTGAGCATCTTCCTTGCTGACCAGCCACTTGACCGTAGCCCACGATCCACTCTCGCGTTTGCCTGCCACTCTTTGAAGATGTCCTGGGTCACCTATATCCTGGGTCCGAAAGATTTCAAAACCATTACCTTCCCGGACCTCAATATGATAGAAATCTCCACTGCCACCACTGCCTGGTTTTTTCCGTGCACGACCGTTCGATTGGGTCGTTTTTTGACTTTTTCGATTGGTTGCCATATGGACCTCCTCACTTTCTCATACTTACCTACATTCATAAAGTTAACGTACTTCTCGTTTTTCTTTAGGAACTCAGCATGCCGCGTCTTACCAGCATCCAAATTTCGATCAATAGCTGGCGACCTTTTCAGCTCGTGATTGAAACATCAGACAATTCTTCAACCTGAGGCTCTTCCACTGTAAGATAGACTTCATCCTCGGTCATTGTCGATACCCACTCTAGAGGGATGAGTTTCGTCTCTCGTGGAAACATCCCTTTTGAAATGAGCAAGTGCGTTACTTGATCCATCTCAGGGGTAGCGAGGATGCGTTCCACTTTGCCTACATGTTTCCCTTCAGCAGTGATAACTTTGGCGCCTTCTTTCAAGGCGACCGTCTCCGGTGGGATATTTTGCTTGGTTTGAGTGACATACTCTTCGCCAGGGGCTGGCACATACGGTATATCGGGTTCAGGATACCCGATAAGCCCACGCGTTGTACTTCCAGAAGTGGGTGGAAGATCCAGTCCAGCCTTCTTATCGACCACGCTCTGCTCTTCGAAAGGAGGAAAACCCTCAAGGTCTCCTGCCTCGGCACGCAATCTGATTTGGTCTTCGGTTGTCCCGGCGGCTAAATGAATTGGTACCACCTTATCTACTTTATTTAAAAGACCACCTGAGCGAACTACAATGTGGGTGACCATCTTAGACTCAGGACTGAATACCACCCGTTCCAAAGACCCAACCTCGTGACCGCTTGCCGTCAAAACAGCAGCACTTTTATGAAGCTGTACCTTTGTGTCCATTCTCATGCTCCTTTCTTGGCTATGAGAAAGAATCGCTTGTGATATGTTTAACGAGGGTGGAGGCGCGATGTTACATCGCAAATCGCCCAGCGGCAGACCGCTGGGCGATTGAAGTAATCTGATTCAACTAGCATAGACGCTAGATCATTGGACGATGTTATAGCCGTATTCGACCAGCTCAACTGGGGCGTCTGTGACAAGGCCGACCTCAGGACAGTAAATCTTCTCCGATTTGCCCCCCTCAAGAGGAGTTGTTTCTCTTACTCTCACGCATTCACTGAAATCTCCGGCGGGAACAGTTATTTCAAGGCCCATCTCCACGTGCTCGGCACGATCCAGCGCAATGCCATCCGCCTGCTCCTGGTAATATCGCGAGCCCAGTAAAAAGGTTCCGGGCATGATAATGCCGGGTTCTGCCAGACCATCTTCATCCGGCTCGCCTGCACGCCATGCGCCCTCATGGCTTACTGTCCCATCAGGCTCCAAGATATCAACAGCTTCTCCGAAATAGAAAACGTCGTTGGTCTTGTCACAGATCGCGAAAAAGTTCCTTGAAGTTTCTACTGGTTCGCCATCCGCCAATTCCACTTCCTCGACCACTCTAGTTTCTATCTGACCGTTATCAGGAAGGTTGATTGTTTCGGTCTCGTCGAGAACAGTGATCTCTAGGCGCAGTGTTTCTCCATCCTCTTCACCTTCGAATACCAATTGATAGCCCGGTTCGAGAATAAAGTAGGGATTGGATCCCTGCGTCTCAAATATACAATCCTCCAGCCGAAACTCTGTGGTGAATTGAACCTTCTTCTCACCATCATCATCTAGGGCCCTATTGCCGGAGAGACCAAACCAGACTACAGTTGTGGCCAAAACTGACAACACAATGATCAATGTTCTTGAGCCGGGATTTACACTTTTCGATTGCATCAGACTACCTCCTATTGGGTCTTGCCGAAAATTCAGACTGCTTTTATTACATCTATCTCGGATGGTTGGCGCCTCTTAACTCCCTTGAGCCATTGCTGAATAGGCTTGCTTATCCGCAATTAGAATTAGCAACTGCTGGTAACGCGGGAATTTATCTCGAGCTAACCTGCTTCATTTGGTTTAACGAGAGTGGAAGGCCGGCGTTACGGTTTCTCTTCTTCGCGCGTGTGAGCCCAACAAATTACGCGGAGGGGACACGCACGCTACGGCGGGCATGACGATATGCCGTTAGATTTTCCTGTAAAGAAAATTTCGTTGTAGAATAGTTTCCAAGAGATGGCCCATGCCCAAAATTTCTCGCTTTTTCGGCATCATCATTGCAATGTTTTACAGCCATCACCAGCCGCCGCATTTTCATGTTCGATAGGGTGAGTACAAAGCGCACGTAAGCATTGACCCAATCTCCATTTTGCGCGGGGAACTTCCGCCTCGTGTGTTTGGCCCCGTCGCGGAATAGGCATTGGTTCACCAGGATGAGCTTCGCGAAGACTGGAAACTTGTACAAAACGAGACTCCGCCAAACAAGATTGACCCACTGGAGTAAGCCTATGTTAAAAGATATTACAAAAGTTAAACCACTGAAAGATTTTCACCTGCACCTTGAATTTGAAGATGGCGCAAAAGGTAAAGTGGATATTCGCAAACTCGTCAAATTCAGCAGTGTATTCGAACCCCTTAAATTCGAACCCCTTAAAGATGAAACCTTCTTCGCCAAAGTGGCCGTCAATCCCGAGTGGGGAACTATCTTCTGGCCTAACGGCGCAGACCTTGACCCCGATGTACTGTATAGCCTAGTGACAGGAGAGGCATTTCCAGAAATGACATCAGTTAGAGGCAAGTAATCGATACCGAAGGCAACAGCAAGATATGCTAGCCAAAGCCACATATGCGATAGTCATGAAAAAGGAAAACGGCGCGATTGGAGATGCGCCGTTATGATTCACCATTTGATTTGTCTGACATTTGTTATGTAACATGAAGGGTTTTTCGTTGTGAATGGACATCACAGACGTCCCAACAAACGAGGGCTAACACTAGCGGAGCGCAGGACATAATGAAGAAACAACCAAAACTTGTGGTAACTTTGACTCTAACTGTGTTAATCATTGCTTTATCGGCCTGCAGCGCGCCGACCATCTCCATTTCACCATCACCTACGTTCATTCCAACCCATACTCCTATCGCTACACCCAGCTTTACTCCTGCGCCACCACCTACACCTATTGGAGGTGGTTCGGGCAAGATCGCTGTTATTTCTTCTGCGGGCAACGGAATTGAAATTTACGTGATGAACGCGGATGGCAGCAACCCGATCCAACTTACAAATGACAGCACCTGGGACTGTTGCCCGTCCTGGTCACCGGACGGCACGAAGATCGCCTTTTCATCCCTTCGCGATGGGAACCGTGAAATCTATGTCATGAACGCGGATGGAAGCGGTCAGACGAATCTGACAAAGAATAGTAATCGTGATTATGATCCTTCGTGGTCGCCGGATGGCACGAAGATTGCCTTGATATCTGAACGAGATGGCAACGCTGAAATCTACGTGATGAATGCCGATGGCAGTGGACTGACCAGACTGACAGAAGAAGGCAAAAATTGTGACCAGCCTGCCTGGTCGCCGGACGGCACAGAGATTGCTTTTGTAGCATATCCTGTTCCCCATGCTGGAGAAATCTATATCATGAACACGGATGGCCGCAATCCAATCCGATTAAGTAGCGGCGCAGCGGATAGCTTCCCGGCCTGGTCACCAGACGGCACGAAGATCGCTTTTGTATCTAGTCCTGGTGGCAACCTTGAAGACATCTACGTGATGGACGCGGACGGCAGCAACCCGATCCGTTTAACAAACAACAGCGTTCCGGATTTTACTCCGGCCTGGTCACCGGATGGAAAGAAGATTGCATTTGAATCCCATCGCGAGGGCTATGCTGAGATCTACGTCATGAACGCGGATGGCAGCGGTGAGACCAAGCTCACAAACTATAAGACTGCTACCGGTGGACCCGCGTGGTCACCCTAGAAACAAAACGCTATAAATCAACTCTCCGACTGCACATTCAGTTGGACTCGCCTTACAGCAGAGAACCAAGCTATAGTTTCCGAAAATAGCCCCACGCAAAATCGTGTGCGCTTCGGGCCATCCTAGCCTTCTGTCCCTTCCACGTCAGAGAATCTAAACCCAATTGAGAAAGAACATTCCTGAATTCTCGTTTCGCTATCAAATTGACCTGGCCGGAATTATGATAGACTTGCTCTTCATGAATTCAGCACATTTTGAAACTGATCGGATCATCGTCCGTCCATTTATTGAGGATGATTTGCAGACCATTCATCGCATCCTTGACCAAACTTTTGGCGATGGCACGAACGTTGCAAATGAGATGGCATTGCAAGAGAGAAAGTCGTGGTTGACTTGGTCCATGCTGAGTCAAGAGTGGTTTCCAAAAATGGAACAGACACCCTATGGTGACCGCGCTATTGTATTGAAAACGACCGATCAGGTCATCGGCTCTGTCGGCTATGTGCCACTTCTCGATGTCTACTGGCAGATTCCTGAACTTGGCATTGCATCCCGCGACTATGCCACACCAGAAGTTGGCTTGTTTTGGGTCATAGATCCATTGCACCAACGGGTGGGCTACGCGACCGAGGCCGCGCAAGCAATGATTAATTATGCTTTCAAGCACTGGCGACTCGCACGCATTATAGCAACTACTGATTATTCGAACATTGCATCGCAAGCTGTCATGCGAAAACTGGGAATGAAAGTGACGCGTAACCCTCTGCCAGAGCCACATTGGTTGCAAGTCGTGGGCGTGTTAGAAAACGCCTGATGAAAAACACAAATAATGTGGGGAAATAACATCTTTTTTAGCAAGTAATGACAAATGCAAGGGCAAAACAGGTCAGATGACAATTCCAGCAGACTCATCGGCGTGCTACAGTTTTCAAAGAAGACTGTAAGCATTGCTAAAGGAGTCACATGACGATCTACCCACCTGAACCGTTTCGCATCAAAGTGATTGAACCCATCCGTCTCATCCCACCAGATGAGCGCGAAGCAAAACTCGTCGAAGCCGGCTACAACCTCTTCCTGATGAAAGCTGAAGACATCTTCATCGATCTTCTCACCGACTCAGGCACAGGCGCGATGAGTCAGGAACAATGGGCGGCCATCATGCGCGGAGACGAGTCGTACGCGGGCGCGCGCTCCTTCCATCGGCTCAAAGCCGCAGTGGATGACATTTTCGGTTTCAAGTATTTCGTCCCCACGCATCAGGGACGCGCCGCCGAGAACATCCTGGCCGCGTGCCTCGTCAAGCCAGGTCAATATGTCCCTTCGAACATGCACTTCGACACCACCGATGCCAACATCCGTGCCCGTGGCGGGTGCCCTGCGAACCTCGTCATTGATGAAGCCTTCGACCCTGCGAATCCGCATCCGTTCAAAGGCAATATGGACATCGCCAAACTCAAAGCTTTCGTCGCAAAGTATGGGCGTGAGAAAATCCCCTTCGGAATGGTGACAGTCACAAACAACGCGGGAGGCGGTCAGCCCGTCTCGATGGAAAATCTCAAAGCAGTGGCGGAGGTCTATCACGAATACGGAATCCCATTTTTCATCGACGCAGCTCGCTATGCCGAAAACTGCTACTTCATCAAACAGCGTGAACCCGGCTATGAGTGCAAATCCGTCAAAGAGATCGCGTGTAAGATGTTCGCCCTCGCCGACGGCATGACCATGTCTGCCAAGAAGGACGCGATCGTCAACATCGGTGGCCTGCTTTGCTTGAATGATGAAAAACTTTTTCAAGACATCAAAAATGAATTAATCCTGCGCGAGGGCTTCCCCACCTACGGCGGACTGGCGGGCCGCGACCTCGACGCGATGGCAGTCGGCTTGTACGAGGGACTCGACGAATCCTATCTCGCTTATCGCCTCGGGCAGACCGCCTATCTCGCTTGTGAGCTCAACGAAGCGGGCATTCCCACGATCCAACCTACGGGCGGACACGGCGTGTACATCAACGCGGGCGCGATCTTTCCACACATTCCCAATTACGAATTTCCTGCGCAGGCACTGGCCGTAGAAGTCTATCGGGAAGGCGGCATCCGCGGCGTCGAGATTGGGTCGGTTATGTTTGCATGCCTCGATCCCGACACAGGGATCTGGCATTATCCCAAACTTGAGCTGCTGCGGCTGGCAATACCCCGCCGCACATACACCCAAAGCCACATGGATTACGTAGCGGACACCCTCGCAAAAATCAAGTGCCGTGCTCAATCGATTCGCGGCTATAAATTCACCTATGCTCCCGAACTGCTGAGACATTTCACTGCGCGCTTTGAGCCACTCTAATTTAATCCTTCCCAAGGAGGAACAAAGACGCTGAGTTTCTAATTCTCCGTGATTCTCTGTCTCCTGGTTAACTCTGACACTCTGCATCACGCGCGATTCGTTACAATCTGATCAAATGTCTTTCCAAAAATCAGACCGCGCACATGCTCTGAGCCAAGAAATGAATGTGGGAAGCCCAAGTCTATGGGACTGGCTTTGTTCAATCGCGTGATTTGATCGCTGGTCAAATCAAATTCAAGACAGCCAAGATTATCTTGCAACTGCTTTTGAGTTCGTGCGCCGATGATGGGGATCATATGAAAGGATCTTTGCCGCAGCCAATTGATGGCAACCTGCGAAGGTGTACGCCCGATCTCTTCTGCGAGATCCATCAACACTGACGCAATAGCTTTGATCCGTTCGCTGGTCTCTTTTGAGCGCTTCGGCTCGGATGAAAGCGAATTGTATTTACCGGTCAATTCGCCGCCCTCCAGAGCACCCCAGGCAAGGAAAGCCATCTCCGATGCCTGAGTCATTGGCAGGATGTCACGCTCAGGTGCACGGCTGGCAAGGCTGTACTCACCTTGATATGCCACAAAGCGCGACCACCCACGCAGGTCTGCGAGCATATTGGCTTGTGAGACCACCCAGGCAGGCGTGTCTGATATACCAATATACAGAATCTTGCCTGTGCGCACGAGATCGTCCAGGGCGCGCATAACCTCCTCAACAGGCGTCATCCCATCCCACATGTGAAGCCACAAGAGGTCAATATGATCCGTGTCGAGCCGCTTCAAACTTCCTTCAACCGATCGGCGCATGTTTTTACGATGATTGCCGCCAAAATTCGGGTCGGTCCCGCGTTCACTCAATGTATATTTGGTCGCGATGACAAAATGGTCCCTATCGCCCTTGATAAACTCGCCGAGGAATGTTTCGCTCGTACCGTTTGTGTAGTTGTTGGCAGTATCAATAAAATTGCCGCCTGCCTGTACAAATAGATCAAAGATTTTACGGCTTTCTTCTTGCGTCGCACCCCAGCCCCAGTCATCACCAAAGGTCATTGTGCCGAGACACATTTCAGAAACCCGCAAGCCGCTTTTACCGAGTAATTTATAACGCATGAATATCTCCTAACTCGTTTTCCACAACTTCGGCAGAGATTCGATCTTCTCCCAGCCCTTACCTTGCTCCACACGTTCCACGTGCAAGCCAGTGAAATAAGTGTCAAGAACCGCAGCGCGTTCCTGCGCAAGAGGCGGACTGCAATAATC
This sequence comes from Anaerolineales bacterium, assembly GCA_036396515.1. Lineage (GTDB taxonomy): Bacteria > Chloroflexota > Anaerolineae > Anaerolineales > Villigracilaceae > Defluviilinea. Next base: position 8,143 of record DASWKT010000093.1, read on the forward strand.
TTCCTCTTCCCACACTGCCATCCCATGCTCCTTCGGGTCGAGACGCGCATGGTCAAGGCTGTATTGCAATGCCAGACCAAATGGCTTCATCTTTTTGATCTCACCGCTGTCAAGGCGACTCCTAAGTTGATCAAGCAAGTCTTTATCAAATTTAGCTTTCACCAGATAGTACGCCATAACTCTCTCCTATCTTTTTTCAACTGATAACTGAAGTTCTGTGACATATTGATTGGAATCTTCCGCAAGGTATGTCGGCGGCAGATCAAAGCCCAAACCATCTGCACCGTAACGCAGATAGACTTCACGGATCGGCCCTGCCATACGATAATCATTCGCCTCGATCCAACCAAGCAGCGCGTTATAAGCCTGATACAGAGTTGCGTAGCTTCCCGAATGAACAACACAAGCCGCGCTGGAAATCCCGGTCAATTCATGTACACGGATTACATCTGTACCAGGAATGGCAAACTTGAGCGGGATTGCGATCTCGGCGTCAATATCCTTCTCGCGATATTCAGCATCGTGGTAGATCGTAAACGGCGGCTTGTCTGCCCGCGCCTGCTCGTGCCTCGCCACATAAGTTTCCACGTCGTTGAACATATATTGGATACGATCATCATCCGTTACAACTTCACGATATGTAGCAACCAACTCAGGGCCAATATCCCTCAAAATCACATCATACGAGGCGTGGTCAGCCTTCTCATTCATCTGCCGGATACGCGCCTCCAGGCGCGCCAGTCGCAACTGCTCGACCTGCATCTGCTGTTCAATTTCAGCGCGCTTGAGTTTGAGCATTCCCTTCAATTGATCGGAGGGCAATTCTTCATCCAGCAAACCTGCGATTTGATCCAATGAAAAGCCGAGGTCGCGCAGTGCAATGATACGGTTCAGCCGCGGCAGTTGATTGGCTGAGTAGTAACGGTAATTTGTGAACGAATCTGTTTGCAAAGGCTTGAGCAGGCCTAGTTGATCATAATGGCGCAACATGCGCACAGAGACGCGGCTTAAGCGAGAGAATTCACCGATTTTGAACATGGCTTATTACTGTACCTACTATACACTCTGACAGTGTGTCAGAGTCAAGAGGAAATCATCAGCCATTATAATCACGGGGATGACTCGCTGGATCAATCCTCCTCCCGTAGAAATCCCCGCATCCTTCGCGGACCTCAACCTGCCTCCGCTGATCGCGCAGACTCTCGTCCGCCGCGGCATCACAGAGCTTGAAGCTGCACGCGCCTTCCTACAGCCAGATGCCCTCCCCTCCACGCGATTTCCCGGAATTGAAAAAGCGGTAGATGTTATCAGTAGGTTTATTGATAACGGGAATAGAACTTTAGGATCTTCCAATGTGACTACGCGCAGAGATCAGATGATCTGCATCTGGGGTGACTTCGACGTCGATGGGCAAACCTCCACTGCCCTGTTGGTGCAGACGTTACAATCGCTGGGGGCAAATGTTACCCATTACATTCCAATTCGCGGAAAAGAGGGGCATGGCATACACATCGAGAGTCTTAAGCCCATTATCGATAATGGTGCCAACCTTATTATCACCTGTGACACAGGCATCACCGCGCACGAAGCAATTGAGTATGCCAACTCACGCGGCGTGGATGTAGTGATCACCGACCATCACGAGCTAGGCGAGACTCTGCCGAACGCAAGGGCAATCGTCAACCCTAAATTACTGCCGGAAGATCACAAACTTGCTAATCTTGCGGGAGTAGGTGTTGCCTACAAACTTGCAGAAGCCTTGTTACATGGCCGAGAGTCAAAAGTTGAACGGTCTATATCACCGAATACCTTACTTGATCTTGTGGCGCTTGGATTAGTAGCCGATGTTGCCCTCCTCAAAGGGGAGACTCGTTCGCTTGTGCAACGCGGCATTCAGGTCTTGCGAAACACAGGTCGAATCGGCTTGAGGGTTTTGGCAGAGCTTTCAGCGACAAGTCTTGAATCGCTTACCGAAGAGACCATTGGCTTCAGTTTTGCTCCACGCTTAAATGCACTTGGGCGGTTAGGTGACGCCAACCCCGCCGTGGAATTGTTGCTCACACACGATCCTGCGCGCGCACGTGTTCTAGCCGCGCAAATCGAGGGCTTGAACGCGCAACGCAGATTGTTGACAAATCAAGTCTACGAAGCTGCAGAGGCACAACTGCGCGATCACCCGGATCTACTCTCTGAACCTGCAATCATTTTGACAAATCAAAACTGGCCTGGGGGTGTAGTGGGGATTGTTGCTAATAAACTCGTCGAGCGTTATCACAAGCCGACGATCCTTCTAACTGAATCTGATAACGATATTTTGCGAGGGTCAGCGCGTTCTGTGGAGGGACTTCACATCACCGAAGCCATCGCAACCCAAAAAGATAAACTGCGCGGATTCGGGGGTCATCCCATGGCAGCCGGGTTGGCGCTGGAAGCCAACAGGCTGGCAGATTTCCGCAGAGGCCTTGGCCAGGCCATTGAAAAGCAACTGGGCAAAATCGCGCGCGAAGAGCCAATTCTGCAAATCGACGCGTGGGTTGGGTTGCATGAAATCAACCTTGAGCTTGCAGAATCTCTTGAAGCACTTGCGCCGTTTGGTGCAGGAAATCCAGCACTCACATTGGCCTCACACAAAGTTAAGCTGCGATCTGTTTCAACAATTGGCAAAGCAAAAGAACACCTGCGGTTAAATGTTGAGGATGAAAGTGGGAACGTGCAATCCATCCTATGGTGGAGCGGTGCAGGCGGAGAATTGCCAGAAGAGGGAAGTAAATTTGATATCGCGTATTCCGTGCGCGCCTCCACGTTTCGCGGCCAGAAACAGGTCACGCTTCAGTTTGAAGAATTTAGGATTGTTGAAGAAGCGCCTCCTGAACTGAAACCGCGCACGGTTGAAATCATCGACTATCGTTTGGAGTCTGCCAGCAAGCTGTCGGAACTGCAGCAGCAAGCTCCTGGACTCCAAATTTGGGCCGAAGGTCCTGATAAGGCCAAAGGACAGAGTCGTTTTG
>DASWKT010000094.1:0-3967 GCA_036396515.1 Anaerolineales bacterium
ATAAACGCTGCATTACTTTGAGCGGAGCTCGCCGGGATCCATAGGAAGGGTAGGATCAGAGCTAATACTACTGAAAGAATGGATAGTCTGAAAAGAAAAGTCTTGATGCCATCTTTGAAGAATATCCCCGCTGCCCCTTTGAGGAAGAACTTGTTTCGCTTGTGATGATTCATCTTATTCTCCTAATGTAGCTCAACCGATTCGAAAATATTTTGATATCCGGCCTTTACTCTGTGAGCCCGGGCTATTCTTGTCCACTCCCGGATTTAACGCAAATAGCCAGAAGGCCATCTGAACTCGCAGACAAGACGTCATCGTTAGTCAAAAGTTACATTTTTGCAAGGTGGGACTAATGATTTGAACCCCAACGAATTGGCATATTACCCCCATTATGGCCCTGTAGAACACATCCCAAGGTACAGCTTAAGGCTTAGAAGATACATGAAGCTATCGCTGTATAACGTGCGAAATTTGCGCGGTGGGGACAACCATGCGAAACTGCCTATTCTCAATTAAATTTAGCAAAACCCTCACCCGGTCATGGCCGGGCAGGCGGGCATCGAATATTGCCTCATAGCCTGCAAACACGCCTGACCGCAAGACAACAATATCACCCTGCCTCAGGTTTGCAAACGCTTCACTCTCTGAGGCGTTGATCGTTTCAACACGTTCGCGGATGGCTTGTATGAGATGGTCGGGAATCGGCGCGAATTCGTTCCCGAAACTGAGCATTCTGGCAACACCCGGCATCCACTGGATGGTGGAAGCGCCAACCTGATCAAGATCGACATTCACAAACATATACCCTGGGAAATAAGGCTTGATTTTTTTGGCCCTGGGATTAACAGCTTGAGCGCGAATTCTCGGATAGTAGGCATCGATATTTCGCATGCAAAGTTGGCCCCACAAGAAATTCTCCTGTTGAGGTTTGCTCTGGAGTGCATACCAGTGATTCATGTGCGAGTCGCTCCTGTAGTCATTATGAGAAATAAGTTCTGAAAAAGTTTCTGTCGAATCTAAACGCCAGACTGCTGAACTAACAATTCTGCAAGTTCGATTACAAGACGAGATCCTCGCTACGAAGTTACACTCGAATTTGGAGCAATCCTATCGTCAATCATAGTTCGATAATCGGAGAAGTCATCCGCAGGATGGGCAGAGTATTTTCCACATTGACCTACCGCCCATCCTCCCGTAAAATCCCACACAAAATTATATATAATCATGGAGTACCGCCTGAATATCTAAACTGGAAGTTTGGGTTTTAGCCTGCAAATGATTTCAAAAGTTTAGAAATTAATGAGAAAAGCGGTAAATGGTGAATATGGCCCGATATCGCATCATGTATTGGAAACACATCCCTCAATCAGTTATAGTGGAAGGTGATGGACGAACGGTGAAGAAACAACTCTCGCAGAGGATCCAAAACGCAATCGATGCCTACGCAATGGCCGCTGGATTAACATCCACGAGCGACTACGCCAGGGAATTCAAGCGCGGAGATTGGATCGAACGCTACGGCTCGCCCGAGGAAGTTGCCTCCGCGCTTCTTTCGGAGCTGGAGACTGAGTTCGCTAAGATAGAGATTCCCGACCGAAACGGAAATGGCACGTAAGGGCACAGTAGGACGAGATATCGTCAAAATCCTTTCAGGTTTCGCTGTGACCTCACTATGACAATCTTATGAAAAGACACACCATTATCCTCCAGCCCTCAGGCCGTCGCGGACAGGTGGACGAAGGCAGCTCCATTCGCGCCGCGGCGCGTGATCTGGGCGTGGAGATCGAATCCATTTGCGCGGAGAACGCAACCTGTGGGAAATGCCTGGTATTAATAGAAGAAGGCCGTTTCGAGAAGTACAACATTGATTCAAAGCGCGAACACCTCTCCCCTGTTGGAAACGAAGAGAGGGCCTACTTTGCGCGCCGTCCCAATCTATTGAAAACAAAAGGCTGGGAGGTCGGTCAAGTCCGCTTATCGTGCCAGTGCAAAGTTCTGGGCGATGTGCTGATCAACGTCCCGGAGGAAAGCCGCGGCAATAAGCAGATCGTCCGCAAGTCGGCGCGCGAACGCGCCATCGAGATCAAGCCTTCGGTTCGCAAATATTATGTTTCGATGACTGCCCCAAATCTTGAAAGACCCATCGCAGACTGGGAACGGCTTGCAAAAGGACTCGAAACTTCGATGGGACTCATCCGACGCGGCGAAGAGCATCTTCCGCGCTGGTCTGACCTGACCATTGATTATCAATGTCTGCGAACTTTATCGTCCACCCTGCGCGAAGCGAAATGGAACGTGACCGTCTCGGTCTGGCAGGATAAGGAAGTGATCGCGGTCCAGCCTGGCTACATGGAAGATAGCTACGGCGCAGCGGTGGATATCGGCTCGACAACCGTTGTGCTTTATCTGTGCAACCTTCGTACAGGCGAAATCCTCGCAGCAGAATCCGAGATGAATCCGCAGATCGTCTATGGCGAAGATGTGATGTCGCGCATTCAATATTCCATTGAACACAAGGACGGTTTGGAGAAGTTACACAAAGCCATCCTCGCGACGCTAAATAAACTGCTTAAGCAGGCTGCAAGAAATGTGACGATCAAGACTGATGAAATCCTTGAAATGGTATTGGTTGGCAATTCAACGATGCATCACCTTTTATTGAATCTCCATCCAAAGGATTTGGGGCTTGCACCCTTCGTCCCAACCATTCATAAATCGGTGGATGTCAAAGCACGCGAACTTGGACTGCAAATCAACCCCTGCGGCAATATACACGTCCTGCCAACCATCGCCTCCTTCGTCGGCGCAGATACAAGTGCAATGATCCTTGCCGAAGAGCCGCACAAGCAGGATGAGAACTGGTTACTAATTGATGTTGGCACGAACGCGGAACTCATCCTCGGTAATCGCAAACGGCTGGTATGCACGTCCACGCCGACAGGGCCTGCCCTCGAAGGCGCGCACGTGGAATATGGCATGCGCGCTGCTCCGGGAGCCATGGAACGCGTGCATATCGATGAGGCCACGCTTGAACCAAAATACAAAGTCATTGGCGTCGAAGGCTGGAATACCGATCATGCCGAGTTCAAAGGTCATGTCAAAGGCATATGCGGTTCCGCTATCATTGACTCCGTGGCGGAACTGTTCCGGGCGGGGATCGTCGATTCTCGGGGCAAGTTCAAGAAAGGGCTCGAGTCGAAGCGTATTCGAGAAGGCGCGAACGGCTGGGAGTATGTGATCGCCTGGACTGACGAAACATCCATCGGCAGGGACATTCCCATTACACAACAGGATGTAAGGCAAATCCAGCTGGCAAAAGCTGCGTTGTTCACTGCGGCGCGTACGCTATTAAAAAGAAGCAATCTTCAATCGCCTGATAAAATTATTCTCGCGGGCGGGTTCGGAAGTTATATTGACAAAGAGAAAGCGATGCTGATCGGACTGATCCCTGATTGTGAGTTGGAAAATGTGTATGCGGTCGGCAACGCGGCAGGTGATGGGGCGCGCATCGCATTGTTAAATGTGGAGAAGCGCCGGGAAATTGAATCGGTGACGCGGCGTGTAGAGCGATTTGAATTGCCGACCGATCCCGAATTCCAGAATCAATTTATGCTGGCAACAAGCTTCCCACACATGAGTGAACCCTTCCCGCACATCGCGCACTTGATCCCGCATCGCGTGGCTGACCCGCTGGCGAAGAATTTTATGAAATAGAATTGTAGGGGTGGACAGCCGTCCGCCCCTTCGCGAGGTGATTTAATGAACAAATTTTTGGAAAGACTGAACAGCAGTGAAATCCTGGTCGCGGATGGAGCAACTGGTTCGAACTTACAGAAGATGGGGCTCAAACCCGGCCGCCCACCTGAAGACCTCATTATCGACAGCCCGGACATTATTTTGAAACTTGCGAGTTCATTCGTTAATGCAGGTGCGGATATTATCTTAACCTGCACCTTTGGCGGCACAC
>DASWKT010000095.1:0-6562 GCA_036396515.1 Anaerolineales bacterium
CAGCAGTTCACTGATCTCCGCATCACTCTTGCCTTCATCCACCTTCAGCAAGCTATGGGCTCGTTGAATCACCCCGGCTTTGTTGCGACCTTTCGAGATGATGACCAGCAGTTTCTTGCGCTCTGCTTCTGTGAGATGGACTTCGTGCTTTTCGTTTGCCATCCGTCCATCTTATCTTGACCCTACAACTTAATCAAGTTGGTGTACTAGGAGATTCAGGAACATGATTCCAGCGAAAACCGAGAAGGCAATATTCAATCCATATTTCAATACCAGCGCTCCTGCAATCGGCGCGAACAAGCCCCAGCCAAGCGTGCCACCAAGCCGTATGCGCCCATACATTGCCCTGTGTTCCCCAAGCATTGATATTGTTGCGCTATCACTTAAAGAACCAATGGGCGAAATAAATATATTGAACAGAGCGATGAGAATAAAAATTACTGCAAAACTCGTGAAAGATGGAAGCAGGAGCACCACGATGATTGCAGCTGTGAGACCCAGACTCATAATCAATTTGTGACGCCGTGTTGAGTCTGCAAGGCCAGTGCCAAATGGCGCGCCGATCAAAGTGATCAATGGGGGCACACCGGTCAACAGGCCAATTTGTGCTCCGTTAAAACCAAGTCCCTGGTAAAAAAGAACAAAAAATGGCAGGAGCGATGCAAATGCCGAGAACTACAAAAAATAAAAAGTGAACGGCCAGATCTTTTTCATGAAGTTCTCCGAGAGCCCATTATATGTCAGTACGCATTTTCAAATGGAGTAAAATTCATCAATGCTTGATATCCTTGTTATTGGCTCCATCAATGCTGATCTCGTTGTGCGTGCGCCGCGTTTTCCCCAGCCAGGCGAAACCATCAGCGGAGAGGATCTAAAAATTTTCCCGGGCGGCAAAGGGGCCAATCAGGCAGTAGCTGCTGCCCGGCTGGGCGCATCGGTTTCCATGCTCGGGCGCCTCGGCAAAGATAACTTTGGTGATTTTCTTCTTCAGAATCTCAAATCAAACAAAGTAGACGCAAAATTCGTTCAACGTGATGACGCGTCTACAGGCACAGCGATCATCGTCGTGGATTCAAATGGGCAAAACAGCATCGTATTGTCCGCGGGAGCAAATGGCAAGGTTAGTGAGGCGGATATAAGGACCGCTTCATTCTCGGACTGCAACCTGCTCCTGCTCCAACTGGAGATTCCAATCGAGACAGTTTTATCTGCGGCACAGCGCGCCACGGAAAATGGATTGCGCGTTCTGTTGAATCCCGCGCCCGCGCGGGCCCTGCCTGACGAATTGATATCGCTCCCCGATTTCCTGTTGCCGAATGAGACGGAACTTGGCATGTTGACAAATCAGGCAGTGAATGACATTCACTCCGCGAAAAAAGCCGCACAGACTTTACTTTCGCGCGGCGCACAGACGGTCATCGTCACGCTTGGTGCGAATGGCGCGTTGATTGTTACGAAAGAAATTGTCAAGCATATTCCTCCATTCAAAGTGAACGTCGTAGATACCACTGCCGCGGGCGACGCCTTCATTGGCGGATTTGCATATGCACTCCTACAAGGTAAGTCTCTCGAAGAATCCGTCCGATATGGATGTGCCTGCGGCGCATTGGCAACGACAAAGTTCGGTGCACAGCCCTCATTACCGACACAGGAAGAAGTAGAAAGGTTTATGTCGTTGCGAGAAGGGCTGGTGGTTGAGTAGGACGAAGTCCGTATCGAAACCAAGCCCGACGAAGCAGTCCCCTGTTTAGCGATGGGATCGCTTCGCCCGTTGGTCTCGGTCCGATGCTAAGCATCTACTCGACCATCGGGACTCGCGATGACATACTTAACACATGATCCCAACACGCATCATCATTGACACAGACCCAGGCATAGACGATGCCCTCGCCTTTCTGCTCGCGCTTGTATCGCCTGAGATCAAGCTTGAAGCCCTGACCACTACACAGGGAAATGTTACCCTGGAAAAAGCCACCTGTAACGCACTTTCGGTTCTGGAACTGGCAAACGCAGGCCATATCCCTGTGGCGCAAGGGAGCGTACTTCCGCTTGTTCAACCATTGCGCGCCTCTGACGCTGTGATGGGCGCAAGTGGCATTGGGAATTCCAAATTGCCCGAGCCGCGCACAAAACCTGTTTCCCAACATGCCGTGGATTATTTGATCGAGAGAGTGCAGGCAGAACCGAATGAGATCAGCATTTTCCCCATCGGACCGTTGACGAATGTTGCCATGGCGATCCGCAAGGAGCCAGAGTTTGCAATATCCGTAAAGGAATTGGTCATTATGGGCGGAGCCATTCGGGAAGGCGGCAACGTTACACCACTTGCAGAATTCAATATTTTTGTTGACCCGCACGCTGCCCATATTGTGTTCCATTCGGGCATTCCAATCACTTTAATTCCCTTGGACGTTACGCATAAATGCTTGCTAAAACAGGAACATGTGGATCGTCTGCTCAAAATCAAGTCGCCTATTTCGCGCTTTATCAAGGAAGCAGCAGGGGTGTATTTGAAATCCTCCCTCGATTTAGGCTATTTAGGCGGTGCCTTGCATGATCCGCTAACGCTGGCGACGATCATTGCCCCCGAGCTCCTGACCTTGAAAGAATATTACGTCGATGTCGACATCTCAGGCGGTGTTTCGATGGGCAAAACATTTGCAGATTTTTATGATATTTTGAAAAAACCTGCAAACATGAAGGTCGCTCTGGATGTACGCGGGGAAGATTTCATCGAGTTATTCCTGCAACGCATGGAAGCACTGAGCCAATCCATCCCTGATTAATATGTCAAAACGAATTCTAATTGATACAGATCCCGGCATTGACGATTCTCTCGCGATTCTGCTTGCGCTGGCCTCTCCTCAAATCAAAGTAGAGGGGATCACAACAATTCACGGCAATTGTTCCGTTGATCAAGCGACGATTAATGCGCTCTCGATCCTAGAACTTTCAAACGTAAAAGGGATCACAGTTGCAAAGGGGTTTCCCATACCCCTCGCGCAGCCCTCTCTGCTGGCGGCTGAGACCCACGGTGATGCCGGTTTGGGGTACGCGAAACTTCCGGAACCGCGCGGCAGGCCCGAGCTGCGGCATGCCAGCGATTTTCTGATCGAGAAAATTATGTCAAACCCGGGTGAGCTCACGCTTGTAGCCATCGGCCCGCTGACGAACGTTGCGTTCGCAATCCGCACAGAGCCGCGCATCGTTGATGCAGTCAAAGAAGTAATCATTATGGGCGGGACAATCGGGTACCCTGGGAATGCAAGCCCGTTAGCCGAATACAACGCTTTTGTTGATCCGCATGCCGCGCACATGGTTTATCACAGCGGGATGAGGATCACGCTCGTGCCGCTGGATGTGACCTATCAATGCATCCTGACATCGGAGGATGTGAAACGGCTTCAAAAAAATCCCTCGCCGATCAGCAGGTTCATTGACGATTCGACGCGCTTCTACATGGAATTTCATGATGAGTATCAGAAGATAGCCGGCTGCGCGATCAACGATCCGCTCGCGCTGGCATTGACGTTTGCGCCTGAGTTATGTGATTATCAGGAATTGTACGTGGACGTGGATATTTCGAGCAGCGTCTCGATGGGCAAAACATTCGCAGATTTCTATGGGATCGCGAAGAAATCCGCTAACATGAAAATTGCCCTCGGCGTGCGGGCACGGGATTTTATGGAGCTGTTTTTGGAGAGGATGGAAATGCTCGCGCGTTCAATCCCACAAGAGACCGCGACTGGAGTATGATGAAAGATGACCGCGCGCCTGAGCTTCGAAGCTCCATCGGTGGGACAGATCATGTCAGCGAAACCGTTGGCGACCTGGCGGGTTACATCTTGCAGGGCGATCCGCAGGCGTCAACGCCCAACTGCAGGGCATTATCGAACACATCACCATCCGTCCCGGCAGCCAAATCATAATTAAATTAATTGGAGGTAACCATGCAGAACGTAGCCATGCAAAACAAGCGCAGTGACTCTTGGTTGAATATCAAGAAAGATTTCAACACGATGACCTGGGTGCTCATGCCGGTGGCAATTGCCATTAATATGGCCGTTGGACAAATTGTGGCCACCCTCCGGCTGCCTGTCTACCTGGACTCGATTGGCACCGTCCTTGTCGGTGTCATCTGCGGTCCGTGGGCTGGCGCATTGACCGGCGCCCTTGCGAATACGATCCTGGGATTGACCATCAACCCGGACTTTCTGCCCTGGTGGCCAGTGGCAGCCGTTATAGGTTTGGTCTCCGGTATTTGCGCCAATTATGGGCTCTTCAAAAGTTGGTGGGGAGTGGTGGTGAGCGGCTTCATCATCGCGCTTGCCGCCGCCATTTCTTCAGTGCCAATCTCACTCCTTGTCTACGGCGGCATCACCACTGGTGGGACTGGTTTGATCACTGCATACCTGGTAGAAACGGGCAGAGGCATCGTACAAGCGGTGTTTGCATCGAGCTTCCTGACGGAACCAGTGGATAAGATCACAACTGCCATGCTGGCATTCGCGATCATTCAGGGTCTCTCCAAACGCTTCCTTGCCCGCTTCCCGCGCGCTGAAAATGTGGAAACAGATGAGAAAATTAGCCAAACTCAGTTGATCATCGCGGTCGCGGTTGTGATCCTCTTGATCCTGTTCGCGATCTTCCTGCTCGGAAGACTTACCGGCGCATAGATTTAATTGACTCCACATTAAAGGCCAGGCAGGAATGTCTGGCCTTTCTATCTTATAATTGTGCTCATTCCTACATCATGCACGAGCGCTTATCTTTTTTTGTAAAACGCGACAGCCCCATTCACCGCCTCAATCCGATGACCAAAGTCGTTCTGGCGCTCTCGCTGGTGTTAATCGCGTTTTCCAGTCCGTGGTATTGGACACCGCAGGCGATTTTTCTCCTTGCGATTATCCCTCTTACTTTTATTGCAAGGGTCGTGAAAGAATACTGGAGCTTCTTTCTCAAGGTAATCTTGCCCACAGTCAGTTTCCTGTTCGTGATGCAGGCACTGTTTCTGCCCGGTGAATCAAGAATTATCTTTGAAATATTCGGCTTGGAAGTAACAGAGTTATCCGCTCAACTGGCTTTTCGAAACGCAACTCGCATTGCGGTGATGGTTTCTTCATTCACCATTCTCTTGCTTACGACCCATCCCAGCGAATTGATGTCTGACCTCACTCGCCGCGGGCTGCCAGGTCAGTTCGCCTATGTGATCATTGCCTCACTTCAGATCATTCCACAAATGCAGGCGAAGGCGCAGACCATTATCTCGGCACAGCGCTCACGCGGATTGGATACTCAGAGCAGTTTTTTCAGGAGAGTAGGAGCAATTGTCCCACTCGTCGGCCCGCTTGTCTTCGGCTCGCTTGTTGAAGTGGAGGAGCGCGCCATTGCCATCGAAGCACGCGGATTCACGTCCACGAGAGCCAAAACATCCTTCCATGAAATCCCAGACCCCAGCTCAGAGAGAGTTATCCGCTGGCTGCTCATCTTTCTTGTCATTATCTCGCTCGCTCTCAAATTATGGCTATCGTAAACCTGCAAAACATTACATACAAATATCCGCTCACTGATGTGCCTGTCTTAAAAAATATCAACTTGCAAATTGAGGAGGGTCAGTTCGCGGCAGTCGTTGGGCCGAACGGCGCGGGCAAATCCACGTTATGTTATACCCTCGCTGGCTTTGTTCCTCACTTTTTTAAAGGCGAGCTCACAGGCTCGGTTGAAGTGGCTGGTATGGAATCCAGCCAATCCACTTTGGACGAGTGGGTACTCAATGTGGGGCTGGCTTTTCAAAATCCGTTCAACCAGATCAGCGGCGCCAAATATACAGTTTTCGAAGAACTCGCTTTCGGCCTGGAGAACATCGGTGTGCCGCGCGACGAAATGAAAGCACGGGTAACGAACGCAATGGATTTGACCGGTATCAGCGATCTAGCGAACCGCTCACCCTATTCCTTGTCCGGGGGACAACAGCAACGAGTCGCGCTGGCCTCCATCCTGGTCATGCAGCCAAAAGTTCTCGTGCTCGATGAGCCAACGTCTCAGATGGACCCGATCGGCACGCGCGAAGTCTTCGGCGTGATCCGAAAAATGGCGGAGCAGGGAATGACGGTTATCCTTGTCGAACACAAGGTGGAGTGGATTGCACAATTTGCAGACCGAGTCATCGCGCTGCGAGATGGACACATCCTCCTGGACGGCACCCCATCAGAAGTGCTTACATCCCCCATTTTGGAAGAAAGCGGTTTTGGGATCTCGCGTTACACCTCTGTGGCGCGCAAAGCACAAGGATTGGGCCTATGGAAGAGAGATAGATTGCCGGTAACTTTGGATGAGGCAGTGGAAGGGTTTTCCCTCAGCCCCTCCGTGCCCAGCAGTTCGCAGTCTCTCAAAGGCGGAGGGGAGCAATTATCATGAATATCGAAATCAAGGATCTGCACTTCACCTATCCCGCCGGCGTGGAGGCATTGCGCGGTATCTCACTGAATGTCCCTGCCGGCGAGCAGGTTGCCATCGTGGGCCAGAACGGCGCCGGGAAGACCACACTCGTCAAACACCTGAA
>DASWKT010000096.1:0-3614 GCA_036396515.1 Anaerolineales bacterium
GAGACGTCAGTCCCCTTCTCGCCTGCTCGAACAAGAACCTCATGTAGGGGCTGAGCAACCCGTCCACGCTGAAGCGCGGACCCAGCCACAGCCACAGGTCCAGCGCTAAAGGGAACAAAATGAGCTTTACATGGCCAGAAACGGCGTCAAACCCCGCCCTGAGCGATCCAATCACGCCGGGCGGCGGGGGCAGCGTTTCGAGTTTCTGCACATTCATAACCCTTTGATTCTACCATACAGACCCTGTCTTGGCATCCGTCTATAGGACAGGTACAATGCAAACATGAACGAGCCAAAATACCTGCCGGACTCCGACCGTATCGGTGTTTTGACCTCCACCGTCTTGCTGGCTTTCGCTCTGAATCATCTCGTCCGGTCTCCCGAATTCAATCTCGAAATTCAGCTGCCGGGGTTTTTTCTCTCACTTCCACTAGATATTTCCACCGCCATGAGCGTGCTGACGGCAGGGCTGACCGCCACTGGCATGGACTGGCTCCTGCGCGGCCATCCCTCCCTCAACGGCCGGGCCACATTCCAATGGTGGATCCTGCCCACGCTCACCACCTTTGTCATCGGCGTGCCATTGAGCATTCTGACTCCCGGAATAGCCTGGTGGATCGGCTTCGCGATCGGCGGCGCGTTCCTCTTCTTTGTGTTCCTTGCCGAATATATTGTTGTGGACCCAGGAGCGCCCTATTATGCCGCGGCCATGGCAGGGCTGACCGCCATCTCCTATACACTCTTCTTCATCCTCACGGTTGCCTTGCGTTACAGCGACGCACGTCTCTTTCTGATGATTCCGGCTTTGTTCCTCGCTGCGGCACTTGCCAGCCTGCGCATTCTGCACCTGCGCTTAAGCGGCCGCTGGGAATATCCATGGGCAGTGGGCATCGCGTTTGTTTGTATACAGCTTGCGGCAGGCCTACATTATTGGCCTCTCTCACCAATCCAATTTGGGTTACTGCTTGTTGGTCCATTGTATGGACTGACCAATCTTGCGATCAATTTGAGCGAAGATCTGCCTGCTCAGCGTGCCGCACTTGAACCTGCTGTTGCCACTGCCTTGTGCTGGGGACTGGCAATCTTTATTAGATAAGATGAGCCGACAATTAATCTTGAAGAAAGAACACTGGCAGGAAATGCTTCATCATGTGGATAGCCACATTCCACTCGAAGCATGTGGCCTGTTGGCAGGTAGAGACAGCCAGGTGGAGAAAGTGATCAAGGTACGGAATCAACTGCAAAGTCCGGTACGATTCGTAATGGATCCCTATGAACAACTCAAAGCTTTCGACTGGATTGAATCCAATGGGTTTGATCTGCTTGGCATCTTTCACTCGCATCCCGCGGGGCCCGAAACTGCCTCCGCTACCGACATCCTGGAGGCAGCTTATGAGGTGATCCACGTTATCTGGTCGAGGATTGAAGATCACTGGCAGGTGCGTGGCTTTTGGATAGAAGACGGTGAGGCAAGTGAAGTGAGTTTGCGAATAATTGAATAGAGAAACCTTATTGATTTTCCTGTGTTTCCAATGGTAGACCACCCAGAGGAGAACAATAATGCAGATTCTGTTTGATATTGTGGCTGTGGTACTCGGTTATATTTTCGGGTCCATCCCCTTTGGTTTATTAATTGTAAAGCTCAAGACGGGCAAAGATATTCGAAAAGTGGAGAGCGGGCGTACAGGCGGGACAAATGCAGTGCGCGCCGCAGGCTTTGGTGCCGGTCTACTTACTGCTATTATGGATATCTTAAAAGGGGCCGTGGCTGTCTGGATAGCGCAGGTGATCATCCCGGAGCACCATCTTGTGCATGTACTTGCTCCGCTTGCAGCTATTCTCGGACATAATCATTCTATCTTTTTGGCCGAACGGGATGAAAATGGGACTCTGCGTTTGCGGGGTGGCGCAGGCGGTGCGCCTGCCGTCGGCGGGGCAATAGGCTTGTGGTTGCCAATATTTCCCATCGTGTTGGCTGTAGGAACGATAGTGTGGTTCACAGTTGGGATTGCATCCATTGCAACGATGACTATTCCCTTGGTAGTAATTATCGTTTTCGCGATACGCGCCGCGCTGGGGCAACAGCCAGCAATTGATATCTGGTATGGCGTCGTCGCCGAGATCCTTCTACTCTGGGCGTTGCGCCCAAACATTCAAAAGTTGCTAGCTGGCAATGAGCGTGTCATCAAATACAGTTTGAATGGATGGCTGAGAGCCAGAAAGAACAGCGTCAAGCTAACGAAGCAATAAAGGAGCTTACCAAGGTTTACTGCAGTGCGGGGAATTGTATAATTCAAATGATCGTTGACCAGCTTATAACCGAGCTTTTCTTAGGAGATGACCATGTACCAGCCTCTCATCGGAATCCGCATCCTCGACCTTTCACGCCTCTCGCCGGGGCCGTATCTTACGCAATTGCTGGCTGACCTCGGGGCGGAAGTAATCAAAGTGGAAACACCCACCACAGGTGACTATGCCCGTTTCATCCCTGCCAAGATGGGGCTCGGTAAAATGTTTGAAATGATCAATCAGGGAAAGAAAAGTGTTGCGATCAACTACCGCAACCCACGCGGCCGTGAAGTCCTCATGCGCCTAACGGCTACTGCAGATGTGGTTCTCGAAAGTTTTCGGCCAAGAACAGCGGCACGCTGGAAAATTGATTATGAATCGCTGCGAACAGTCAAGCCGGATCTGATCTATTGTGCTCTTTCAGGCTACGGCCAAAATGGTCCCTATCGCCACCGGGCTGGACATGATTTGAACTATACAGCGATTAGTGGAGCACTGGCATTGAATGCACTGGAAGGCCAACCGCCCACACCCTATGGCGTGACTGTTGCTGATCTAAGTGGGGCTATGCTGGCAGGCATCGCCATCCTCAGTGCATTGCTGGGACGGCAGAGCAGCGGACAGGGTACTTACCTCGATGTGGCTCTGCTCGACGGCGTTCTCTCATGGATGATGCCTCTGGCTGGTGCAGCTTTTTTCAGCGGCTTGCCAGTGGGAGGCGGCACACTGGCACTGCACGGTGGTTTGGCCTGTTATAACATCTATGAAACAGCCGATGGAAAGTATCTGTCGCTTGGCGCGTTGGAACCCACGTTTTGGAGTGATTTTTGCAGAATCACCGGGCGAAATGATTTGCTCTCACGCCAATTTGATCGTACGATCAAGGATGAAGTGGCAGCCACATTCAAACAACGTACGCTGGCCGCATGGCTTGAGATCTTCTCCGCGAGTGATGGCTGCGTGGAACCTATAATATCGTTCGAGGAAATGCTGTCACATCCACAGGTGAAGGCGCGTGGCTTTGTGCGCGAGGAGAACGGTCAACCCGTCGGGTTGAACACGCCGTTTGTATTTGCTCGCGGCCCAAAACGCGCTGCACCCGGACTCGGCGAGCACACAAACACGGTTTTGGGGGATATTCTCAGCAAGCAGGAACTGGAGGATCTGACAAATAGCGGCATTATCGGCAGGAGGTTAGATAATTGATGTTGCTCACCATCCAACAGGTTGTGCTTGAAAATAAGTCTGTATTGGAGCAACATGCGGGACGTTTTGCGTGAGATGAATAAATGAGATAAAACGAGCCAGACCGCGAAAGCCTGCTC
>DASWKT010000097.1:0-3709 GCA_036396515.1 Anaerolineales bacterium
GTGGGGTCTGCTGTCAGAGTGATGATGATCGACGGCATCAAGCCATTTGTATCCGGCCTGGCAACCGGACGTCCTGTGCTAAGCCCGGAGGCTGTACACGAGTTTACAGAGCGCATCTTGAATCCGCGCCTGCGGAAAAAGGAACCGCTTACCGTCCAGGCACCCCAGCAGCGTTCCGCGTCGCAAGAAGCTGAGCCTGCTCAACAGGAAGTCTCGCGGGCACGCGCGATATTCAACGCATCAGAGAATTTAAAACCGTTCGACCCCGCGGATTTCGACTTTGCCATGACGGACGATGAATCACCTTTAGAGATCATACCTCCTACATCGCAAGAATCAAGCTCGGCAGCACCCGTTCAACAACCAAAACCAAAAAGGCAACGCGTCCTTGGCATGACGCCAATTCAACTTGCAATCATCTCTGCACTGGCGTTGGCGCTGGTGTGCATTCTTGGCAGCTTTGTCTACCTTATCTTCATCGCATAGTGACATACAGCCTTGAATCCCTTTTTGTCCATTATTATCCCTGCTTATAACGAGCAGAGTCGCCTGCCCCACACACTGGAGCAGGTCTTTCATTTTCTTGGAAAACAATCCTTTAAATCAGATGTGATTGTCGTTGAGAATGGCAGCACCGATAAAACATTGGAAATTGCCCAAAAATTCGCAGATCAGCACAAAAACCTGCGCGTGATCCACAACGAAGAGCGCGGTAAGGGAGGTGCCGTGCAACGCGGCGTACGCGAGGCGCATGGCGAGTATGTCTTTATTTGTGATGCAGATCTCTCAATGCCTGTTGGAGAAATCAGTAAATTCCTTCCCCCGGCGCTCAAGGATTTTGATATCGCCATCGGTTCGCGCGAGGCTCCGGGCGCAGTGCGTTATCACGAGCCGTACTATCGCCATCTTACGGGACGCGTGTTCAACATGCTAATCCGATTGATGGTGCTTCCGAATCTTCAGGATACTCAGTGCGGCTTTAAATGCCTGCGTGCTGAGGTCGCGCGTGATATCTTCCCTTTTCAAACCCTCACCGGCTGGGCTTTTGATGTGGAACTGCTTTACATCGCGCACCATCATGGCTATCGTATTCTCGAGATTCCCATTGACTGGTACTTCAATGCCGATAGCAAGGTCAGGGTTTTGCGCGATTCGTGGCGCATGTTCATCGATCTGCTGGTGATCCGCCGTAATGCGAGGCGTGGGCTATATGACCGTAAACCCTGACTTAACGTACGAAAAGTATCTCTGGCTTCACTACAAACATATTGCCGGGCTGGATGAAGCTGGACGCGGCGCGCTGGCGGGCCCCGTCGCGGTTGGCGCGGTGATCCTGCCCCATGATAAAACGCTTCTTTCCCAGGCTTTGGCCGGGGTGCGCGATTCCAAACAGATGACTCCCCATGAGCGTGAAGTGCTTGCGCCGCGCATTCAAGAGACCGCGCTCACATGGAGCGTGGCATTTGCTTCCGCAGAGGAGATCGATTCGCAAGGCATTGTCCCCGCAACAAGGTTAGCCGCATTACGCGCCTTGCAGAAGCTATCCATTTCTCCTCAATATCTCCTGACCGATTTTCGACTCGAACTGCCTCAACTCGATATCTCGCAGACCTCGCTCGTGAAAGGTGATGTACACTGCCTGAGCATTGCGGCCGCGTCTGTGCTGGCGAAGACAGCCCGCGACGCGTACATGCGCGAACTGGATTGTCATTATCAAGGCTATGGGCTTGGAAAACACAAAGGGTACGGCACGCAGGCCCATTGTCTCGCGCTAAAGCTGCTGGGCGTCTCTCCCATACATCGCAAATCATTCAAAGTTAAACTCTAATGTTGCACACCGTCCCGCAGGTTTTTTCAGATGTAGGCTCTTTTTCAAGCACAACCTGCGGGACGTTCGATCTAAGCTGAGTTAAAGAATTACGGATTACGTACCTGTTACGTAATCCGTTTTTCTTTGTAGGGGCGGGACGCTTTGCGCCCGCCCTTACTTGCTCCTGCGCAAAAAGAATTTTGTGATCTCTTCTGCAGTTGCTGGAATAAGCGCCAGTCCCACGACAATAGCCCATTCGCGTCCGCTGAGGAAGTGTGTGTTGAAGATGGGCTGCAGGAAAGGCACACTGCACACAAGCAGAAGCAGCGCGATCGAAAGTCCCACGGCATATTGCATGTAAGGATTCGAGAACACGCCGATCTGGAAGATGGAAGCGCGCTCTGAGCGGACCGTATAGGCGCGGAAGAGTTCGCACAAAGAGAGCGTCACAAATGCCATCGTTTCCGCAGTTTGCACGTCCACGCCGCGCCAGTCGTGCTGCAACAGGAAAGTCAGCGGGTTTCCCACAACGGACGCACCCGCTTCAAGGTGCCAGATCAAACCAAGCGCGAACGCTGTGAGCACTGCCCCAGTCTGTGCAATGGTTTGAACGCCCAAGCCAAGCAGCATAGTGCGGTTGACGATAGGCTCTGACTTTGCACGTGGTTTCTGATCCATAATGTCGGGATCGCCTTTTTCGACAGCCAGCGCTAGTGCGGGCGCGCCGTCGGTGATCAAGTTGAGCCACAACAATTGGATTGCGGTAAGCGGAGCAGGGAGACCAGCCAGCACGGCAAGGAAAATGATCATGATCTCCGCCACGTTGGATGAAAGCAGGAAGAACACAAATTTGCGGATGTTCGAGTAGATAATACGTCCCTGCTCCACTGCCGAGACGATACTGGCGTAGTTGTCGTCGGTGAGCACCATGTCGGCGGTTTCCTTGGCCACATCCGTTCCAGTAATGCCCATCGCTACACCAATGTCGGCGCGCTTAATGGCAGGTGCATCGTTGACTCCGTCACCCGTCATCGCAACGATCTCGTCATTGGCTTGCAGTGCATCCACAATGCGCATCTTGTGTTCCGGCGAAACGCGGGCAAAGACGGCTGTATCTTCAATGGCTTGCTTAAGCTCCCTATCATTGAGCGCATCCAGTTGCGCGCCCGTCATCACGTTCCTGCCGTGTTGAAGCAGGCCAATGGTCTCGGCGATGGCGCGCGCGGTATTAGGATAATCGCCCGTGATCATGACGGTGCGAATACCAGCTTCGCGCGCTCTTTCGAGGGCAGGCCTCACCTCTGTGCGGGCGGGATCGATCATGCCTATCAAGCCGACAAAGACCAGGTCCTTTTCAAGTTCTTCGGCTTTGACCTGTTCTGGATCATCGGGGACATCTTTGACCACGCGATAGGCAAGACCCAGCACGCGCAAGGCGTCTTTTGTCATTTCGTCGTTGGCGGCCAGGATCCATTCACGAGCTTCTGTTCCTAATGGCCTGGGCGTGTCATCCATATCCTGGTATTGAGTGCAGAGTTCAAGCACCACATCGGGCGCGCCTTTGACAGCGATCACATCCCAGTTCTTTTGTTGCTCATCGGTGAAAGGGGAGGGATCTTCCGCTCTCGGCGTTACAACATCATGGACTGTGATCATCCGCTTGCGTTCGGAATCGAATGGAACTTCGTTCTCACGTGGGTAAGCTTCTTTGATATCTACATAAGTGGCTCCGGCTTTTGCAGCAGCCACCAGCAGCGAACCTTCGGTGGGGTCGCCGACAATGCGGTAGGTCTTTTGTGAATCTTCCTCGCCGGTTGTTTCAAGGGAGGAGTCGTTATTCAAGAGACCCAGCCAGAGCGCGGTCTGCGCGGCCGGATACTCCGAGATCGCCACTTTTTT
>DASWKT010000098.1:0-2841 GCA_036396515.1 Anaerolineales bacterium
CTTTCCGTTGTACAGTTTCATGATTTCTTTCAGCTGTTGATGTGGCAATGCTTTAGCCGTTACTCCCTTGTACCCGGTCATATCCTCTGCTGCAATCATGGAATTGATGATCGCCTCTTCGGTTGCATAGGCAGAGGCCATCAGCAGTGGATCAATGTAATTATTACTGAGGGCCCGCAGCGAGGCCAAACCTTTGTTATCGCCGCGCGCCGCGCCCGGATTGGCGGTTGAGAATGCAAGGAAAATATCTCCTGAACCATTTCCACCCAGGGAACCCGTGCGAGCCATGCCGAGTGATGCGCGCTTTGCAAGGCGCTTGAGCTGGTGAGGAAGAAGCGGTGCATCCGTTGCGATGATGACGATCAGAGAACCATCATCCTGTCTAAATGGATTCTCGCCGTTCGTCCAGAGGGTATTCTCTTTCAAATGTGCCCCAACAGGGACCCCGGCGATGGTCAATTGGTATCTTCTGCCAAAGTTCGTTTGTACAAACGCGCCGATGGTCCAGCCGCCGAGTTTTACTGGGAGTTTGCGTGAGGATGTGCCTGTGCCGCCTTTGAATTCATAACATAGCATGCCTGTTCCACCGCCCACATTGCCCTCTGCAATTGGACCTGACTTCGCAGAGTTCAACGCTTTCAGCACATGTTCCGGCTTTACGAAAAATCCGTTGATATCATTGAGCCAGCCATCGGCGGTCTCTGTTACCAGTGGGCAGGACCAACTCTGAAAGATCGATTCCCGTTCCACCTGCCATCTGATGATGGTATCGCGCACAAAGCCAACGCTGTGTGTATTCGTAATTCCAATCGGCCCTTCGAGAAATCCCCCTTCCTCCAGCCATGCTGAGCCTGTCATCTCGCCATTGCCATTGAAAGGGAACCAGGCCGCGAAGACGGGATCGTGATTCTCCTGCCCACGCGGGTGGATAACGGTGACACCTGTCCGCGCTGAGTCGCCTTCGATAATGGTGGCATACCCAACGGTCACACCCGAGACGTCTGTGATGGCGTTATAGGTGCCCGTCCTGCCCTCAAACGGAATCCCCAGATCGCGGGCGCGTGGTTTCGTCATGATGCCTCCTTTGCCAGTCGGACCAGTTGTTTGGCTATATTCTCCATTACTTCATCGGGTACACCATCCACCGCCCTGGATTGGACGCGGGTATCAATGCCATCATTGACATAATCCACAACGATGAATTCTTCGAGCGTCAATGCGATCTCGGTCGAGAACCAATCCAGTTTGCAGATGGACGCAATGCGTTGCGTGATGTTGTGGAGCGGCGAGAGTTCGTACCTGTGTTCCGCTTGTTCAGTCACCATTGAAAACACATGCGTGAGCGGATGCCACCAGCATGGATACGTCTTTCCAGCAGCATAGAACACGCGGAACCAGGCCGGGTGTCCATGGATGGTACGCGGAGTGACCGTGGCCTGGATCAAATATTTTTGTTCAGGGAATTCCATCCGCGCACGCAGAATCTGGTCAAGTGAAAAGGCGCCCAAAATGACCCCTTCACTGCCTCCGCCATGAGACGGCTTGATTACAAATTGATCTCCAAGAGGGCCTAAGTCTATACGCCGCAGGATGGGTTGGTCAACGAAAGGGGAGAGTAGGATCGTATAAGGTGTATGAATTCCAGCGTGGATCAATTCAAGATGCATGGTGGCTTTGTCTTCTGACCATGCAGAGACTTCGGGCGGATTGATGCGGCGCACGCGATGTTCACGCGACCAGCGGTGGATCGGCTGAAAGCGCGGATCATATTGTGAACGGTCTAGGATCGTGCGAAAGGTTTTTTCGCCTTCGTATAGTGCTGTGATCGATTCGAGCAGATTGTCCGGCGTGATCTGCCATAGGGATATACCTTGCTCAGTACAAGCACGCTCGATCATTTGGACAAAGTCAATATCATATTCCCAGTACCAGGGCAGGCAGAGGTCGTAGTGCATCAGGTCAATTATAAGTGAGTGTTGGGCGATACGTACGATGAAAAGAATGCACCATGGAGTCTCTGGGAGCACCGAGATTTTCAAAAGGTCTTCTCCGTGTCTTCGGCCCTCCGCGGTTTTCTTCGATTCCTGTCAGGCTGTTAGCCCATCATGTGAAAAGCGGGTAAAATGTGCTGACTTGCTGACATCTACTATACATAGTCAGCAAAAGGAAAGGACAATAATGGATAAAGATACGGTTCAAAATGACGTGGTTGTCTCCATGGAATATTCATTGCACGTGGACAATGAGGAGATCGATTCTTCCAAAGGACAGGATCCGCTGGAGTTTCTCGCAGGTCACGGCAATATCATCTCGGGTTTGGAACGCGATATGATCGGTATGAAAGTGGGTGAGAGTAAGGATGTTGTAATTGCTCCCACAGATGGATACGGCGAGTTTGATGAGGAGGCCTTTCTGGATGTGCCGCGCGGCGAATTTCCAAACGATATGCCCGTCGAGGAAGGCCTGGAACTGACTGTGAAAGATGACTCCGGTCAATCCCGTTACGCGCGTGTCGAAAATATCGATGGCGATACAGTCCGCTTGAACTTCAACCATCCCCTGGCGGGGGACGAATTACATTTCAATGTGAAGGTTGTGGGTCTGCGTGAGCCAACTGACAAGGAGATGGAACACGGGCACGTCCATCAGGGTGGGGGACATCACCATTAGTTCTGGGAGTACAAAATCCTTGAAACGAATAGTCCCGCCTCAAAGGCGGGACTGTTCATTAATCGGTTGTGACCTCGAGGGGCATTGCCTCCTCTTTTGCGGGAGCAAACTGCTCTCTCGCGCCGAGGCGAAGGTGAAGTGCATAGTAAGCCAGTACCGAGACTCCGCATA
>DASWKT010000099.1:0-11668 GCA_036396515.1 Anaerolineales bacterium
CAACTCAGCCGCTTTGTGCGACGGCTCGGCCACAAAAGAGTGACAGCCCTGGGCGTGGCCGGTATGGCCCTCTATCCCTTCCTGCTGGCTTTGTCAAATCAGGTCTGGCACTTCTATTTTGTTTCTTTGCTCGGCGGGTACATCTGGGCAATGGCGGGCGGTGCCTTTGCCAATTACATGCTCGAAAATATTCCCCCTGATGACCGCCCCTCGCACCTGGCATGGTACAGCATCGCTCTGAACATGGCTGTGCTGCTTGGCTCGTTAGGCGGGCCCCTTATTGCGAACCAAATGGGACTTGCAGGGGCGCTGTTCCTATTCGCCGGTCTGCGTTTGCTTTCCGGGCTGGCAATCCTCAAGTGGGGATAAACCATTATTTCTTAGTGGAATGATAACCAATGGCAGGGAACGTAGTCGAAGGATGATTGTGGTAATATCAATTTATGTCCGAGAATGTCAAAGTTGTAGCAACGAACCGCAAGGCTAGTTTTGAATATTTTCTTCATGAAAGATTTGAAGCAGGGCTTGCCCTGCAGGGAAGTGAGATCAAATCCATTCGCGCCGGGCAGATCAGCATCCAGGAATCCTATGTGGATATCGAGAACGGCCAGCAAGCCTGGCTACTTGAAGCCCATATCGCGCCCTATGAACAGGCAAACCGCTTCAACCATGATCCCACACGGAAGCGCCGTTTGCTCCTTCACAAAAAGCAGATCCGCGAGCTGTGGAATAACGTCCGCATAAAAGGCATGACGATCGTTCCCACGCGCGTGTATCTAAAAGACGGCCGCGCCAAGATCGAGATCGCACTGGCAAAAGGCAAGAAAGCGTATGATAAACGTGCAACCATCGCAAAACGGGATGAAGCACGCAGCGCGGAACGCGAGACACGGGTGAGGTAAGACTCGTTACAAATCGTTCCTCTTTCCCCAACCTGGAGAAGAGGAAGATAAAGAGAATCCAACATGCAACCATCAACCATAGGTGGAATTAACAAACTCTCCGAAGACGAAAAGCGGGCGATCTATGCCCGCTATATTCCAAAAGAACTGATCCAAAAATTTAACCTCCCTGACCTGATGGCAGACAGGGAATTGCTGCAATTCCGTTTCGAGCCCGGCTCCAGCAATGTGGAAATGCGGCTTTATCATCAAGCTGGTTTTGCCGACCCAATCCTGTACGCACACCTTGCAGACACGCTGAACGGGCAGATCCATGTTTTGCTTTACATTCTGAATAACCCTGCCTCTCCTCGTTTCGATGTGGACAGAATGCCAGATGGCTCTACTACGAAATTTGGCACATTGAAGCGCAATCTCGAAGCAGAGAAAGCCGCGCTTCAGGCAGGGTTGGCTCCCGGCCAGGTGAGACACGGCTTGCGGCTGCTGCGCCCGGCCATGGCCGCGTTCGAGGAGTTTATCGTCAGCCTGGGACATGACATGTATTACGTTGAGCCGCTGTATTATCATAACGCGGTCATCTTTGAGCGCTACGGGTTTGCCTATCAGGTGGGAAAACGCCGCATGGAGGAGATCCAGGCCAGGTTCCAGAAAGGCGGCGATCTGAGTCAAAGGCTGGACGGTTCGAATCTGTTTCGATCATCCAGGGCCATGACCAGCATCCGTTTAAGGTCGTGGGCGATCCATGACGGAATCCTGGGTGAACCATTCACGAATGTGACCATGTATAAGCGTGTGGGCAAATCTGCAGACGTCAACACCACCTCAGACAGTGAGTGGTAAGCGCGGTCCTGACTCTTCTTTCACTTACCTGCGGGTGTCCAGCCAATCCAACAGGGTACTGATGCGCGTGGTAGCCAGCGCAATACAATGGTCGGCAGCCCCGTAATAGATCCGCAGCGTATCTCCATCAGGTTCCACGACATGGCCGCAGGGGAATACCACATATCCGACATCGCCAAAGCGCTCGTAATCCTCTTCAGCCCCAAATATCCATTCATCGCCCCGGATCAGGCAGGTCTCCGGCGAGTCCAGGTCAAAGAGAGCCAGGCCGAGTCGATACAAACATCCGGCACAGGTTTGATGCACACCGTGGTAGATCACCAGCCAGCCGCGGGGGGTCTCGATGGGCGGATTACACAGTCCAATTTTGTTGGCATCCCACCAGGCTCCCTGCCGCGCTTCGAGCATTAACTTGTCATCGGCCCAATGCTTGAGATCGTTGGAGAACGAGATCCACATATGCGCGCCCATGCTCCCCACCGGACGATGGATCATCGCCCACTCACCATTGAAGCGACGCGGCAGTAAGGCTGCATCTTTATCCTCGGGTGGCATCACTACACCAAGCCGTTCGAAAGTCCGGAAATCCTTCGTCAATGCCATCGAAACTCCCGGGCCACCGGGCGAATAAGAGGTATACAGGATGGCATACTTTTCCAATTCAGGCACATAGCTGATCCGTGGATCCTCGATACCCCACAACTCTTCAGGAAAATTTTCGATATCTGGTACCAGGGTAGGACCGGTATCTATTTCCCAGTCAGTGATACCATCTTTTGAGCGCGCTACCGTCAGGTGGGAATGCCCGCGCATATCCTCTACCCGGCATAAGAGAAGTGTAGTTCCATCGGGCAATAATGTTGCTCCCGGGTTGAAGATTGTGTTGGCGCGATACGGCCAGTCAGCCGCGGTCAAAATGGGGTTATGAGGGTGACGTTGAAGAAGCGGTGGATTTCCATAACGGTTAGGTGTCATGTAGTGGCTCCTTTTACAGTAATTGAATGTTCTGTAAACAAATAATTAGCAGGACGGCAAGCATTATAGCGGCCAGGAAAAACCCCGGCGCTTATCACCATGAATATGTAACGATTGATGAGTAGTAAGTAATGGGAAATCTCCTGAGTCTACGTTAGGCTGATGCTCGGTGTGGGTCTTTGCAAAGAACCCTGTAAGCGCAAACTCTGCATGCTGGAGTCGGGGGCATATCAACCACTCAGCGCGCTCCAAATCACCTTAAGCACCTCATCCAGATTATTCATTACGTCATTATTCCAGAACCGCAGGACTCGATAGCCTTTCGACTCGAAAAACGCTGTTCGCTCAGCATCATATTCCTGTTGCTCCAAATGTTGGCTTCCATCGAGTTCGATGATGAGTTTTTTACGTGGCGCGCAAAAATCCACCACATACTTACCGATAGCGTGTTGGTTCCGAAAATGGATATTGCTCATGCGATGCCCTCGTAGTTGTACCCAGAGTTTTGCTTCTGCGGGTGTCATATTACGGTGTAACTGTTTTGCGTGCCCGAAGATTTTCGGTGTGGTGCGTTTATGCATTTGACCCCCTCCCAAGCCTCCCCCAATTGAAGATCACAATTGGGGGAGGGGCAATTTCAAACTGGACAGGAATTAGGGTTTTCATAAATACAGCACATTCTCCTTCCCCCAAATCGGCGAACGGATTTGGGGGAAGGCCGGGAAGGGGGTCTCTCACCGCTTATATAAGAACACCAGCCCATCGATCAATTTATTGAATGTATTCCCAAACTTGCCTTCCTCCTTCCATGCGGAAAAATCAAGGATGTTTTACTCCATCAGCTGTTCCATGACCCGCTCCGGCCAGGGACTATTCTTCGAGCCGCCCCGCTGGAGCATCGTGAAGTTCGCGCTAGTACTGCATGCCTTTTCAGTCAGGTAGTCATTATCAGGAAATGATGCGAGCCTTCATCCAATCATTTGAATTATGAAAATCAGACACTGCCGTACCCGGGTGTACAAGTTCATCGAACAATGGACGATCAGCTTCATTCAGGGTCTTCTCCATAATGCCCAGTGCATCCTCCAAATGGGCAAGCGTGCGCGGACCAACGATGGGCGCGGTGACACCCGGCTGATCTTTCGTCCACAGCAAGGAAAATTGCGAGGCTGTGAACCCGCGTTCCTGAGCCAGCTTGCTCACTGCCTGACCGACCTCAATGCCGCGCTGGGTAATACGCGCTCTAACCATACTGCTATCCCAGAGATGGGCGCGCGAATCTTCCGGGAAACTGCCTGTTTGGGGATAGCGGCCCGCTAATATACCCATCGCCAAGGGTGACCAGGGCAGAATCGCCAGACCATATTTTTGGCACAACGGGACAAGTTCATTTTCGATGCGGCGATCCAATAAGTTATAAGGAGGTTGTTCGCTGATATAGCGATTCAACCCGTAGCGCTCACTAATTGATAGGGCCTCCATTACCATCCAGGCCGGATGTGTGGAACAACCAATGTAGCGGACTTTCCCGGCACGGATCAGGTCATCGAACGCGCGCAGGGTTTCATCCTGCGGGTGTGTCAACGGCGGACGGTGGAGCTGGTAAAGGTCAATGTGATCGGTCTGCAAGCGTTGGAGCGAATCTTCGCAGGCCTTGTTGATGTGGTAGCGCGTTCCACCGCCCTCGTTGGGTAAATCTCCGACGCGGCTAAAAACCTTGGTAGCCAGCACAATCCGTCCACGCAGGTTGTTCTCTTTCAAAAACTTTCCCGTGATTCTCTCACTCTCGCCTTTGGTATACACATTCGCCGTATCAAAAAAATTGATCCCGCCTTCAACCGCTTTCTGCATGATAGAAAAAGATTCTTCTTCATTAGTTGACCCGCCAAAATTCATTGTCCCCAGACACAACGGCGAGACAAGCACTCCAGAACGGCCCAGCATTCTGTATTCCATATCACACATCCTTTCTATAAGACCTGGATTTATGCGTTACGACTTCAAGAATACCATTGTTTATCATCAGCGTGCTCGCCAATGTACAAAGTCCACTCAACCAGGCACATAATCCACCAACATGGACTCCCCCGGCCTTCGCGAAGTATACCCGAGCGGAGCGAGTGGTAGGTGCCCGCAGGGCGGAGGGGTAAAAGGGAGTCAATCGCTAGCTGTTCTTCATTTGCCATAACTTATCCCTTGTCAAACAATTCCAACCCATTGATCAATTTATTGAACATATTCCCGAACTGGTTGTCATCCTTCCATGTGGAGAAAACAAGGATGTTGTACTCCATCATCTGCTCCATAAATAAAAAGCCGCCAACACCGGATTGATGTTGACGGCCCAGAAGTGTTTGACAGCAAAATATTAAGGCACTGCTGGATGAATCACAATGCCTTTTACAACCACTCCACCAACGGCAGGGTCGCGCGGCGCGATGATCGTCACACGTGAACCAATCGCCAATGTCCCGGCGCGCTCGGCGGGCAGGAGTTTTATCTCATCAGAGACTACAAAGGTGTAGCTATTACCGTCTTTATCTTGAATGGTAATGCTGCTGCCTGCCGTGTATTCTGTCACTATTCCCACCCGATGGATTTTGCTTGGTTTGCCTGGAATGACCATGATGGCGCGGGCCATAAGGTTGCCGCCTTGATCACGAATTGCGTGTACCATCGCATTCATACCGGGCTGAATGTTACCCGGTGTAGAATTTTTCGGGCCAGGGAATTTCATACGAGTCTCAGCACTCAAGCCAACGGCCACAGAGGAGCCGTCGCGCAGTGTCAGGGTAATACTGGTTGAATCCACTGCACTGACTGTTCCTTTGAAGTTTTCATGTTTGCCGTGTGGTTTATTTGCCTGTTTGGCGGCATTCTCATTTGCCTTTTCGGTAGCTTTTGCGCCGGGCGTATTCTTGCCACTTTGCAGGTTGGCGGAGCTGGCAAATGCTTGGCTAGTTGCAAGGAGCAGTGCCATACACAAAATTAGAAACAGAAGAATGCGATATTTTTTCATTTTTCCTCCAGACGGTTATGGTTCGTAGGTGACGGTTAGCAGAATGGACATCTCATTCCCCTTGTCATCGCTGGCAATGATCTCGATTAGGTTTGGTCCTTCATCAAGGGATATTGTGGTTTTGAATTGCTGGTCATTGCCAACGATAAGAATATCGTCGTTGACTGTGATCACAGCACCGGCTGGAGCAGATCCCATTACATCCACTTGAGGGATATTGACAACAGCCTCATCTTGAGGCGAAAGGATCTGAAGCCAGAGAGTCCCCGATGTATCAGGCGCGTTTATGACGGTTGGGGTCGGTTGGATATCCGTGGTTGGGATAACTTCCTGAGGCAAGGGAGTAGCGGGGATCGGGCTGTTCGAGTTTGTAGAAGGTGCTGATGGAACGACTATGGGCGTTGGGCTGCAAGCAGCGAGCAGAAGGATGAGCGCGGAGATAACCATAGGCTTGTTCATAGCATATATCTACCATGACGAAGTCCGACCCAGTAAGGGTACATGTTGGGAATTCCATTCACTGCCCTCTCTTCAGTCTCTCTTCCATCCCGGGTTGAGAGGGTCACCCCTTATAGAACAACCCCAACCCATCGATCAACTTATTGAATGTGCTTCCAAACTTGCCATCATCCTCCCAAGCGGAAAAATCAAGGATGTTGTACTCCATCACCTGTTCCATGACCCGCTTGGGCCAGGGACTGGTCTTCCAGCGATCATCCAACGCAACGGGACACATCACATCGCGCCCCATGTCCTTCTCCAAATTCTGCGGTGTCTGGACTTCATGTGCCCCGCAATCGCTTTTGACTGAGTGATTCTCCATACAGCCCCTTTTGCAGCCAAAATGCGACGTTCACCAGACCGATCATGACCGGCACCTCCACAAGCGGACCGATGACCGCAGCAAAGGCCTGCCCCGAAGAAATGCCAAACACAGCCACAGCGACCGCAATTGCCAATTCAAAATTATTGCTGGCCGCGGTGAAAGAAAGCGTGGCAGTCTTGGAGTAATCCGCGCCAACCGCCCTGCCCATCACGAAACTGACCAGGAACATGACCACAAAGTAAATGAGCAGTGGGATGGCAATGCGTAATACATCCAGGGGCAGTTGGACGATGTATTCACCCTTCAAACTGAACATAACAATAATGGTGAACAGCAAAGCGATCAGAGTGAGGGGACTGACCTTTGGCACGAACTGAGTGTGATACCACTCCCTGCCTTTTATTCTAACCAATACAAGACGCGTGAAGAAGCCAGCCAGAAATGGGAGGCCGAGATAGATGAAGACACTTTTGGCAATTTCTCCCATGGTGATCTCGACCAGCGCGCCTTGCATGCCAAACCATGTTGGAATAACTGTGATGAAGATATAGGCATAGACACTGTAAAACAATACCTGAAAGATACTGTTGAAAGCGACCAGACCCGCAGCGTATTCAGTATCGCCGCGTGCCAGCTCATTCCATACGATGACCATGGCAATACAGCGCGCCAATCCGATCAGGATCAAGCCGGTCATATATTCGGGGTAACCACGCAGGAAGAGGACCGCCAGCGCAAACATAAGAATAGGTCCAACAACCCAGTTTTGCAGGAGGGAAAGACCAAGTATCTTCCAGTTGCGGAAGACATCTCCCAGCTCTTCATAGCGGACTTTTGCGAATGGCGGATACATCATCAGGATCAAGCCAACCGCAATCGGGATGTTCGTCGTTCCGACGGAGAACGCACTATTGAAGGATTTCACTCCAGTGGGGAAGAGAAACCCAATGGATATACCCAGCGCCATGGCAAGGAAGATCCAGAGCGTCAGGTAACGGTCAAGAAAGGATAAATGTTTGGTCAGTTTGGTATTTGTCATATTGCCTCTATGCTGTTTCAAGCGCTTCGGTGAGCCATATCGTCACTTGCGCTTCTGATGGAATTTTCCCTGCGCTGACCAGCTTTTCGTTGATGACCAGCCCAGGAGTAGAGAGGAGCGGATATTCCATGATCTTTGCGTAATCTGTCACTTTTTCGATGTTTGCCTCAATGCCGAGATGGTTAGCCGCCCGCTCAACCAGCCATGCCAGCCGCTTGCAGTTTTCACAACCCGAACCAAGGACTTTGATGGTAAGCATTTGAAACCTCCATATGGAATTATTTGGGCTCAGAGAGCCATTCCTTGAGAATGTCACGCGAGGGCACTTCTCGCGTGCTGGCGAGTACGCCATCAATCAACAAGCCAGGTATTTCATCCAATGGCATGTGTCTGCGAATGCTGTGCTCGTCACTGTTGCGCATTACTTCCACATCAGTCCTGCCGAGATCACGCAAGACTTCGTTGACTAAGTCTTCCAGTATCAGGCAGTTGTGACATCCAGTACCAAGAATTTCGACTTTCATGGCTTCTCCTTCCGATCAAAACAAAAAGGAAATCAACCTAGCCAACCTGTGCGCTGTGTTTCATTGCGTACCCTCGATTGGCCAGCCACAATGCAATTGCCAGAGCGCTCAGGAATATCAACAGGTAGAGAGTGACCAACCACAGGGTGGCGCCATCCACCCACGCGCCATAGATCAGGCCCGCCAGCGTGCTAAAGAGCGCCACCCATCCAACATAGGTCCATGATTTAACCCGCCCGATGATCGCCGAAATGATCAGGATGCTTTGCAGGCTAAGTTCAGGGTCAGCCATCAAATAAGCAAGTAGCGGACCACGGTGCATGCCGAGGCTGAGGAACATCTGCGCGATCGGAACTTCCACTAAAGTGGGAAAGTACATGAACACGCCGAACAGGACACCCGCAAGGTTGCCAAGCAGGGTGTTCTTGCCTGCCATAGCTTCGATCCATTCCGGCTTGATCAAAACGCGGATCACACCCACCGCAAAGACGCCCACCACAAGCAGGGGGAAGATCTGTTTGCCAAACCGCCATGACTCCCACAGCCAATCTCGCACTTCATCTGTGCTCAAGCGGGCGCGCAGGAGCCATGCCAGCAGCGCGGCAGCCAGCAGAACGCCGAAGAATTTTCCAGTAAAGGCAAGGGTCAAACCTTCGGGCGAAGGCTTTATTCCGAGGGCGGCGATCAACAAGGTCAGACCCGTAAGCATCAGCGCTATCCACGTCCAACGATTGAATCCCTCATGGATGTTTTCAAACCCTTTCCATGAAGTCAGACCGATCAATACCAGTGAGACAATCAGAAGGACACCCTGAACAGAAAGCCCTTCCTCGCCCCGGCTGGCATCATAGGGAAGCATCCGATCCAGCGCGGACTGAAAAGCCTGGACGCCGTTTAAGGGAAGTGTGATCTGCCCGTAAGCATTTGTCAACAAACTTACCTTGAGCGTACCAGCCAGCAGAAGCGCGATCCAGATCAACAGAAAAACGAGAGCGGCGCGGCGCATACGTCCCTTTGTGGCAAACATCCCATCTATCGCTTTGTCGTGTGCTGAATCATCTCTGCGAAAGATCAAAGCCATAATGAGTCCGATGCCGATGCCGAACGCCAGCGAGAGGAACAGACGTGCAAAGGCCAAATCGGGTCCGATCACACCACCTGTGTAAATGAGTGCGAGGATATTCGCTGCAGGTGCAAAAAACAGGAACGTGATGGCGGGACCAATCCCAGCACCTTTTTTATAGATGCCCGCGAAGAGCGGAACGATCGTGCAGGAACAAACCGCCAGCACAGAACCCGCCAACGCCGCGGCGGGATACGAAATGAACTTTGGCGTGTTCCGCCCTAAAAAACGCGTCACAGTCTCTTTGGGTATCAGCGCAGTCATCGCGCCTGCAATGTAGAAGGCAGGCAGCAGACACAGTAAAACGTGTGCGGCAAGATACGCCGCCAGATTCCCTAAGCCGCCTTGCAGAATATCAAGGAAAAAACCTGGAACACCTGTCATTGAGATCCCTCCCCCAGGCTCATTTGCAGGGTTACCCTGTCGGTTTTGCTGCTGCATTTCGGGCAGGCACAATTCGTCTTCGCATGTTTATGCCTGGGTGGTTTGCTGGTCACACCGCTGACAGACCTAAGCGCATCCAGGATATTGAATACGTCCGGTTTGATGACGCGATAGTACAGGTTCAGGCCGTCCCGCCGCGATCCCAGCAGCCCCGCCTGTTTCAGGGTCATCAACTGCTGGGAGATATAAGCCTGCCGCAGACCCAATGTCGCTTCCATGTGACAGACGCACTGCTCGCCATCACGCAGAATATCCAGTATGGCGAGCCGCGTGGAATGGGAAAGGGCTTTCAAAAGATCGCTTTGGGTTTCGTACATATTCATACTCAATCACCTATATTCAATATTCTGAATATAGTATAGGTCAAAGGAAAACGCTGGTCAAAGACCAGCGTCACCAATACACCATGATGAACATCACAATTGTTCCGCCACGCATTCCTTTATCTTCTTTTGTGTCACCCAACTTCAAACGTTATCCGGCTCCAGTTCGGAGCATCTCCGCATATTCGTTGGGCATATCACTGGCTGCAATTGCCTGTGCCGCGCGTTCCACATCGTAGGCAACGCGCCTGAACGTGACGATAAGATCGCGGTTGTTCACTTCTAACACTATATAGCAAGCTTGTGGGTTTCCATCTTTTGGCTTGCCCACGCTGCCTGCATTCACAACATGGCGTCCACTTGGCAGAATTCGATGATAAGAAATATGGGTGTGTCCGCAGACAACTACATCTGCCTCAGCCATGTCTAACAAGCGCTCCAGGGTAGCGTCGGGCCTGTCGGCAAACAAGTACTCATTGATTTTACGCGGGCTGCCATGTACAAGCTGAACACGGAGCGTATCTAACTGTAACGGAATTTGAGCCGGTAGCTGTCGTAGATAGAGCTTGTTCTCTGCGCTAGTATTTTGGTTGGTCCAAGCGATGGAACGCTTGCCCAGTGCTTCCGCCATTGGACTGGTGTAGGCGCAGCCGCAGTCGTCGCTGTTATTGCCAACTCCTTGATCATAGTTACCCATAAGTGTTGGGATATTCCGTTCTCGAATGGTATGAATAACTTCATTGGGGAATGTGCCATACCCAACTAAATCGCCTAAACAGTAAAGTGGAGATGGGTCGCTGGCTTTTATGTCGGCTAGAACTGCTTCCAGGGCTGGTAGGTTGGCATGGATATCGCCAAAAATTGTCACATGTTGCATCTCAATTTCCTAATTGGGGTTGAATGGTGTTGTTTCCTTTCCTTTCCTTCCGGCTGCGCTCAATCATAAGTAATAGAAGTTCGATGCGGGTCTTCAGTTGTTGAGCGGTTTCCCAAAAACCCTTCTCTTGGGTTTGCAGGTTACCTTCGATGGCCGCAGGATCAGGAAAGCTCCAATGAATTTGCTGGGGGTCGCCGGGAAAGACAGGACACACCTCTCGCACCCGATCACAGACGGTGATAATGTAATCAAAGGTTTGCCCTGCGAATTCGTCAAAATGCTTGACCCGATGCGGGCTCAGATCAATGCCTATCCTCGCCATCACTTTAATGGCCAATGGGTGGATGGAAGTCGGCTCACTGCCGGCGCTGAAAACTTCTACCCGGTCACCACCGAATGTGCGTAAAAGGCCTTCAGCCATTTGGGAACGAGCACTGTTGTGTGTGCATAGAAATAAAACACGTGTCGGGGAGTCTGCTAAGGTTTCACTCTGAAGATGAGGTTGATTGACAGGGTCACTGAATCCGGGGTGCAAAGCTTGCCCAGCCTCAAAATAAAGCTGACGGAATTGGTCAAGGTTCAAGCTGTAGTAAATATCGCGGCCATCTGCCGAGCTGCGGCGCTGGGTAACTAATCGTTGAAGACGTAGACGCTTGAGATGATAAGAAATCAAGTTTGGGGGTTGCTTGGTTTGGTTCACCAATTCTTCGACTCGAAAATCACTTCTCGCCAGGGCCAGCAGTATCTGCCAACGAATGTCATGCGCCAAAAGTTTG